>JBILOV010000174.1:0-5050 GCA_044374335.1 Bacteroidia bacterium
TGTGCCTGGTGGTGCTAATGCTCATGTGCCAGATGCTATTATTCCGGCAGCAACAGGAGATACACTATTATGGAACGTGGCAGATATTAATAACATTGGTAATTTTGGATATTGGAATTATGCTGTTAGCATTACAACATGCACAAATGCTGTAGTTGGTGATATAGCATGTATTACCATGCTGGTTTTACCAACTAATGGAGATGTAAATGTTACAAATAATAGTTGCACTAAATGCTTTAGTATTGGAGTTAGTTATGACCCAAATTACAAAGAGGTTACACCAAAAGGAAGTGGAGTTCAAGGTTATATTCCTGCATCTGCAAATGATTTAACGTACACCTTACATTTTCAAAATACAGGAACAGCTAAGGCTACAAATATTTATTTACTTGATACTATAAGTAATAATTTGAATATTAATTCAATTGAAATAATTGCTTCAAGTCATGCCATGCATCCTTATTTATTGCCAAACCGAACAATGAAATTTATGTTTGCTTATATTGATTTACCAGATAGCACTTCTGATGAACCAAACAGTCATGGTTATATTACTTATAAAATCAAACCAAACACAGGTTTATTACCTGGCACTCAAATTAAAAATACTTGTTATATTTATTTTGATTATAATAGTCCTGTTTTAACTAATACAACATTAAACACGATTGAATTTGTAACAGGAGTTAATAACGTTGGTTTAAATAATGGATTTATGGTTTTCCCTAATCCTGCTCAGGACAAAATATCTGTTTATTTATTTACTAATACTGCTAGTGATATAATGATTTATGATGTGTTAGGAAATGAAGTAAAACAATTACAAACAAATGAATTACAATTAGAAATTAATGTTGCTGATTTAGTAAGTGGCGTTTATATAATAAAAGTCGTACAAGAAGGGAAAGTTTTTACTCAAAAAGTAATGATTCAGAAATAGCGCAATGATTCAAATAAAAAACCTCTTACAATTCTTTGTAAGAGGTTTTTTGTTTTTTTAAACTTCTTTTAAATTTTCATCGCTTTTAACTGCTCTTCTAAAAACTTAATACCTTCTACAAAACTATGTGGATTATATCCTAAATCTCGTTTTGCTTTATCAATAATAAAACCAGTTATAGGTGGGCGTTTAGCTGGTTGTTTAATGTCGGCTGATTTGGATGGTTTGATTAATGATTTATCTAATTTATAATAATCAGCAACTAAATGCGCGACTTCTAAAATATTTAAAAAATCTTTCCCCGAAATATTATAAATACCGCTTGCTTTTTTCTCGGCAATTAAAATACAGCCATCTGCTAAATCTTCCGCTAGAGTAGGAGTGCGGTACTGATCATCTACTACATTTATAGTTTTACCTTGTTCTAAGTTTTGTTTCACCCATAAAACAATATTGCTACGGCTCATATTATCTACGATGCCATAAACTAATACAGTACGAGCCATTGCCCAATGTAATGCAGAAGCTTGCACAATTTTTTCGGCCGCTAATTTACTTTCGGCATAATAACTTAAAGGGTTTGGTGTTTCGTTTTCATCTAATGGTCCATGCGTTCCATCAAAAATAAAATCGGTAGAAAGGTGAATAAAATGCGGTTTATAATTTGGATTTTTTTCAGATAAATCTTCTAAAACGCTTATTTGATTTTTAACTGCAGTTACATTTAGCAACCAACAATTTTCTTTGTCTGTTTCACAAGCATCAACATTTGTCATGGCTGCCGTATTTATAATAACGTCAGGCATAAATTTAGTAAATACAGATTTTACATTATTGTAATTAGTAATATCTAATTCAGCATATTCATAACCTGATTTATTTACTAATCTATTTTCGCCTCGAGCAGATGCAATGCATGTAACATTAGGATTGTCCTTTAGTTTGTAAACCAATTTTTGACCTAATAACCCGTTTGAACCTGTAATTAATATTTTTTGCATGGGTAAATATAAAAATAATGATTCGTTTTTATTGAAAATAGCGAACGTGTTTTATTAAAAAATCCCATCCGTATATTACCGAATGGGATTTTTAATTTTTTTAAAGCTTTGATGTTCTATTTGAATATAATTTTTTGCGTTGTTGTATTTCCTGTTTTTGTAGTGATTTTTAAGAAATATAATCCTGCAGAAATAGTATTCTTTTTAATCATAAAATTTGATTGTTCTGTTTCATTATATGAAATTAATTTCCCAGTAACATCGAACAATTCAATGCGATGAGTCGTGTTTGAGTTTGCAAATTCAATCATCATTTCATTATCAGATGGGTTAGGATAAACAGATGAAATAATTGAATTATTACTTAACTCATTAATGCTAACTACTCCTGGAGAGCCACAAGTCATTAATACATTTGTAGTACAGGTTGTGTATGCATATAAATTTGCATTTTGTGATGGGGTGTTTGGATTTATTAAAGGGGCATTAGTGCATCCAAGATTAGAAATTAAAAAATCTCTCACAAATTTAATGGTGCTATCCATGTATAAAGTAGATGATGCAAAGGGGACATGGTTTACTCCATACCAGGTGTAAAATGGATTATTTACGCCTATTGCATTTGCTTGTGCGTTTAACATTCTGCTTCCATCCAATAAAATTAATTGAATTCCTAGAGGTGCAGCAAATCCTCGGTTGTATTTTACGGTTCCATCAATTGTTCCGTGTAATGAAACAAACGGCACATCACCTGGTTCAATCCAACCATATCGTCCTAATGCACCGCATAAATTAATAACTCCTTTAATTTTTGAAGAATAGCATTGATTTCCGCTATAACCTTCCATTCCACCAAGTGCTACTAAATTAGTGGGATTAATGTAATAATTTACTTCACACGATTTATCTAGATATGCCATATGAAGCGCGGTAATAGCACCGGCCGAACTTCCGCCAATAAAAATATTTGTTGTGTCAATTTTATAGGTATTGGTAGTTAATTTATCTTTATAAAAAAAACGAACAGATGCTTTCATGTCTTGAACTGCTCTCAATACAGCTTTTACAGCTCCAACTGAATCAAATGGTGTTAAGCCTAGGCGATAGTTAATGGACGCGCACACATATCCTTTTTTAGTAAATGCCTGCGATAATGCAACCATATCTGCATCCGTTTTAGTTCCTCCAATAAAACTTCCACCATGCGCCCATACAATTAATGGGCGATTAGTTTCAATATCGCCTGTTGGCTGATAAATATCCATAGTTAAGGATTGCGATGTACCACTTGCTGATATGTTAGAACCAAACGCAACATTACTAGTTGTTGTTACATTTGTGAATGTATCAGACGCATATCTTCCTGTTGCACATGGTGTTTGTGCTTTTAAATTGCACGCTAATAGTAATGCAGAAAATGTTAGTGAGTAGATTTTTTTCATATGTTTAAGTTATTGTTTTTAGTTGTCATATGGTTTAGCTAGTTTAATCTTTAGTGTTTTTGTTTCGGTAAACATGGCTATTTCATAGTATCAATTTTAGATATTATAAATATATTAAATTTTTTTTAAGGTTTAATGTTAGATAGACTAATTGATTGTTTAAGGAAAAATAACCCCTGGATATTTATTTGCATTTATTTGAGGGATGGTTGAACTATAAGTTGTGTTTATTGATTTTATAAATTCGTTTACTATTAAAGCATTTCCTCTTGGTGTAAGATTTAAGCCATCTAAAGAGTAAAATCCACCTGAGACAAAGTTTGCATTGATCGTAACACCATTATAAACATAACCATTTTTGATTTTTGTAAATAGTGCATTTACATCAACAAAAGCTAGTCCTCTTGAATTGGCGATGTTTTTTAAAACAATATTATAATTACTTATAGCAGTTTCTACTGATAAAATTTCAGAAGCCGTTAAAATATATCTGTCTGGAATTGGAATTAAAGAACCCCATTTGTAGCACTTGATAGAATCTAATGGAACATTTAATAAAACAAATTCACCTTCTTGCATTTGTCTTAAACTTATAAAAGGGACTGATTGATCTTCAATAATAAAACCATTTGAACCTTCTATAAATGTAAACGGCGCACCTATGGCACCATAGTATAAATTTAAGTTTTTTGCTGTTGAGGTATCAATTTTCAAGGCATTCCAAGCGATTGTATTGAAATACGCCATGGTTTTAATACTTGGTATATTTGCAATAACACCTTTTGCGCCATTGGCGGTTAATTTATCTATGACGTTATTTATACTAGCTTCAAATCCAAATCCAACTGCACCCGCAATAGGAGTAATGCTTTCTGAAGCCGCACCTTTTAAGGCATGATTTAACACATCATTTAATCCCAACATGACAGAAAAAAATGTAGGGTTTTTTGCAACAGCATCTGATAAAACAGATGAGGTACTATTTGAATTCATCCGCTGATAAAAAGGATTTGGATAACCATTTACATCCATGTCGGTTACCTTTACATCAGGAATTCCAAAATTATTAAATGAACCTTGGCTTGCGTAAATATTTGTAAATACGGATGCATCTCCCTGCGTGGCAATTTTTACAGGGCCTAATGAAATAGTTCCTTGACAGTCAGTTCTGTTTCCTAAAATGGACGGCGCATTATTAGCATTACCAATTCCTATTGAATTTTGAGCTACATAGGGAATTTTAAATTCACCACCGCCAATTAATTTAAATTGTTCGGCTAATAAATTGGCGTATGAGTTTTGTTGTGCATTATAATATAATGCTCCGTCACTATAACCTGCAGTCATTGCTCCACCAATAGCAACATAATTAGATACATTGATATCTCCTGCTTCCGAATCAGGAACATTAAATTTTGGTTTACAGCTCGAAATGCTAATAGTTGCTGCTATAATGAGGATTGATGTAAAAACTTTCATTTATTTTATATTAAAATTTATATCCTATTGAAATTCCGGGTGCAATTACATTTGTTTTAAAAGTGCCACTTAAGTTTGTTTCAATATTAGTGTCCTTTCGTTTAAGATGAGTAAATAAAAAAGAGGCATCTATTTTAAAATGTTTTCCAAATTCATATCCAATTCCTGCTGTGTAATTTACACGA
>JBILOV010000020.1:0-17994 GCA_044374335.1 Bacteroidia bacterium
CATATTAAAATGCGTAGCTTCAGTTTCTTTTGGTATTTCTAATTGTTCAAGTCCTTCAGTTAAATTGCCGGCATACTCGTATGCTTTGTTTGGATTATTTTCAAACAAATCGGCTAAATTACTCAATACATTTACCCATTGTTTTTTTTGGAAATAAGTTCCTCCATAAACAGGTCTTCCATCTGGTAAAGCAAAACAATTTAAGGGCCAGCCACCTTGCCCTGTCATTAATTGCACGGCTCCCATATATACCATGTCAATATCAGGACGTTCTTCCCTATCAACTTTTATATTGATAAAATGTTGATTCATAATGCTTGCCACGTGCTCGTCCTCAAAACTTTCGTGTTCCATAACATGGCACCAATGACATGCGCTATAGCCAATGCTTACCAAGATTAACTTATTTTCTTTTTTTGCTAATTCTAAAGTTTCATCATTCCACGCATACCAGTTAACTGGGTTATTAGCATGTTGAAGTAAATAAGGGCTGCTTTCTTTTATGAGATGGTTTGGCATTCTAATAGTTATTTTTTGATTACGAATCATTACGAATATACGAATCTGGGTATGCGGAGCCTAAACACCTTTGCAAACCCAGATTCGTATATTCGTATAAAATTCGCAATTATTATTTAAGTTAAAAATGGATTATTCAATCTTTCAAAACCAATGCTTGTTGCCATTCCGTGTCCGCTATAAACTTTCATGTTATCTCCCAAGGGCAATAATTTTTCTTTAATTGATTTTATTAATGTTTCATGATTTCCTAAAGGTAAATCTGTGCGACCGATACTCCCATAAAACAACACATCACCTCCAATAATAAATTCTTCTTCTAAATTATAAAACGAAATACTACCCGGTGAATGTCCAGGTGTATGCAATGTTTTTAAACACGAGTTACCAAACTTCATCTCATCCCCTTCATTTATAAATGATTTAGGCATAGGGCTTTGCTCTGCATGTAAGCCATACATTGTGGCAGTTGCTAAATGTTTTTCTATAAAATAAACATCATCTTTATGCACTTCGGGTAGTAATCCATAAGTATCAAACACGTATTTATTGCCGTTTATATGGTCAATATGTGCATGGGTTAAAATTAATCGTTTCACAATCAGTTGATTTTGTGAAATAAAGTCACTCAACTTTTTATTTTCAGCAGCATTGTTATTTCCCGGATCCAAAATCACACATTCCTTAGTTTCATCCCACAAAATATAGGTGTTTTCTTGAAAAGGCCCAAAGGCGAAATAGTGTATGTTTATCATAGTTTAATAAAAAATTATTCGTTAAATTTAGGGCTTATTATTCAATTTAATGAAGCGTTTACTTTGTTTATTTTTCCTTCTTATATGTATTAAAACTACATACGCTCAATTTTATTATGGGTCGCAATTAGAATTTGGAAAAAATCGTATGCAATACCAATCATTTAATTGGACTTATTTTGATTTTGAACGTTTTAGAGTTTATTTGTATGAAGGTGGTCAGGAAATTGCCCGCTACGCAGCTACATCTTTTGACAGGCAATTGCCAATAATGGAAAAGCGATTAGATTATCAAATTGAAGATAAAATTGATGTAATCGTTTATAACAATCAGAATGATTTTAAACAAAGTAATATTGGTTTAGCGTCTGAAGATAATGGCAATATTGGCGGTGTAACCCGAATTATTGGAGATAAAATTTTCATTTATTTTAATGGTTCCCATGCAGATTTAGATAAGCAAATACGCGCTGCATTAGCTGAGTTAATGATTGACCAAATGATGTATGGTGGTAGAACAAGAGATATTGTAAAAAATTCAACCTTATTAACTTTACCTGATTGGTTTAAAAATGGATTAATAGCTTATTTATCCGAAGGCTGGAACTCCACAATAGATAATCGTGTGATGGATGCCATCCAAAATGATCGTTTCACTAAATTTAATCAACTAACTGGTAAAGCAGCTACAATGGCAGGTCATGCTATATGGTATTACGTGGCTGATGAATTTGGCGAGGCTGTAATTCCAAATTTATTATACATGACTAAAGTTAGTCGAAATCCTAATAATGCATTTTTATATGTATTAGGTTTGTCGGTTCAAAACGTCACGGAGGAATATATTGATAGAATGGCTAAACGTTATTTTGACTTTAGCGATAGTACTCGTAAAAATCCTATAACAAAATCAGTACTTAAAAAACAAAAAAAGACGCGGCATTATTATCAGTTAAAAGTTAGTCCTGATGGACAAAAAATAAGTTATGCAACTAGTGAGTTAGGTCAGTATAAAGTATGGATAAATACAATAGGTAAGAAAAAAAGTAAACGACTTTTAAAGCTTAATCCAAAGTTAGAGCGTTTAGAAGATCACACTTATCCATTAATAGCATGGCATCCAAACAATACAATTGTATCGATGATTTATGAACGTAAAAATGTATTGAAATTATTTACTTATGATGTTGAATCAAAAGAAGGTAATAAACGAAATGTAACTGGTTTTGAAAAAGTAAATAGTTATGCCTTTTCACACGATGGGAAACGTATTGTAATGAGTGCTGTTAAAAAAGGAAAAGGGCAATCTGATATTTTTATATTTACTTTAAATTCAGGTGGGATTGAACAAATTACCAATGATGCCTGGGATGATAATAACCCAGTTTTTATTGATAATTCAAAAGGAATTTTATTCGATTCAAATAGATTACATGATACCATAAAAGCAAATGAAGATGCTAAGTTGTATTTAAAGTTTTCAAAAAACAACGATGTGTTTTTTTACAATGCGGCAACAAAATCTAATTTATTATATAGAGTAACCAACACGCCGGATGTTAATGAAATTAATCCACAGGAATATAGCAAAGGCTTGATTTCTTTTTTGGGTGATGCAAATGGCATTTATAACAGATATATTGGAGAACAAGATAGTTCAATTGCATTTGTAGATACAACAGAACATTACCGCTATTTTTATAATTCAAAACCAATTACTAACTACAAAAAAAATATTCAGGAATACCATATTAATTCTCAATTTACTCAGTATGCTGAGATAATCATTGATGATTTTAAGGAAAAATTAATTGTATCTCCTTTATTGCCACCCAAAGATTTAAAACCTGTAACACTTTTTAAAACTTGGTTTAAAGCTGCACCTCGTTCAAATTTGGCAGATCCTGATAAAATAATTATTACAAATCCAATCAGAAAAGATGTGGATTTGGGTCCAAAAAAGAGTGATACAACTTCTAAATCCAATGATGGAATTGATTTTGAAAACTATAATATTAAAGGCGAGGTTGTTAGTAATAATCTTAACACAGATGATTCTCTTACTACAAAAAAAGCTTCACTAACTACAAAAACAAATTCAATAGTTGAAAGAGGAGTTAATGGTGAATTACGGTTCCCAATTCAACAAAATTATTACACTAGCTTTAAGACAGATCAGGTTGTTTCGCAATTAGATAATTCGTTTTTAGGAACTAACTACCAACGTTTTGCAGGTGGTGGATCACCAGTTTATTTAAATCCAGGATTAAACGCATTATTTAAAATTGGCTTAAGTGATTTATTTGAAGATAAACGTATTGTTGCGGGATTTAGAATTGCAGGAACCTTGGATAATGAATACTTACTAAGTTGGGAAAATAGGATTAAAAAAGTGGATAGACAATTAGTACTGCATCGTCAATCTTTTTTAAAAGTAAACAATTATGCCAGTGTTGCAAAAGTGCTAACTCATGATGCCCGCTATACATGGAAAATTCCTTTTAGCGAAGTATCAGCTACAAAACTTTCGCTGATGTACAGAAATGATAGAATTGTTTTTGCTTCGGTAAGCGATGAAAGTTTGCCATTACCAAATATATATGATAATTATGGTGGAGCTAAAGTGGAATATATATTTGATAACACACGTAAAAAAGGATTGAATTTATATAATGGAACTCGTTTTAAAATGTGGGCAGAATATTGGCGTTTAATTAAAGAACAGCAACATGATTTATTCACCGTTGGTTTTGATTTTAGAAACTATAAAAAAATTCATAGAGATTTAATTTGGGCAAATAGAGTTGCCGGCGCATCTTCTTTAGGGACTGATAGATTGATATATTATTTGGGTGGGGTCGATAATTGGCTAAATCCTCAATTTGATAATAGTATAAATATTGTAAAACCAGAACAATACCAGTTTCAAACATTGGCAACTAACCTGCGCGGTTTTAAGCAGAATATTCGCAATGGAAATAATTTTGTTGTTTGGAATAGCGAATTGAGATTGCCATTATTTAAGTATTTATTAAACAGACCAATTCGTTCGGATTTTATTCAAAATTTTCAAATTATTGGTTTTGGAGATGTTGGTATGGCTTGGTATGGTAAAAATCCTTATAGCGATGAAAATGTATTAAATAAAAATGTTTTTGTAGGCAATCCTGTAACCTTAACTATTTATAATCAAAAAGAACCAATTGTTGGAGGTTATGGTTTTGGATTGCGCTCTCGTTTATTAGGATACTTTATTCGTCTTGATTTTGCCTGGGGTGTAGATGATAAAACAATTCAAAAGGGAATGACTTATTTGTCATTTACAACAGATTTTTAAAATAACATGGAAAATAAAAAACCAATGACACTACAGATATTATTAGTTTTATTAGCAGTTGGCTTAATAGCTGGATTTTTAAGTGGAATGGTTGGCATTGGTGGTGGTATTATTATTGTTCCTGTATTGGTTTATTTTTTAGGATTTACTCAACATCAAGCCCAAGGAACAACATTGTTTATGTTTTTATTACCTATAGGAATCCTTGGTGTAATGAATTACCACAAGCAAGGTTTTGTAGATTATAAAGTGGCTTTAATTATCTGTACCACTTTTGTATTTGGAAGTTATATTGGTAGTAAATTGTCCATTTCATTAGACCAAAAAACAGTAAAACAAATTTTTGGCGCCATAATAATTTTACTTGGTGCTAAAATGTTGTTTTGGAAATAATAGCAATTGTCAAACTAATCGAAGTTTAACCAATTCTTTATTTTTAAAAAATAGTTACTTCTGCGAGCTTAAAGAAAACAATCTGCTTATTGGCGTTGAGTTTCCGTTATCAGAAAATACGCCGTGCTCAGAACCTTTTACATCTTCAATAGAATAAAAGGCATTGGGTGTATGTACATGTATTAATTCGATAACTTGTGCTTTATTGGTTCGCTTAACAATAGTAAAAATTAATTTTACAGGACCAACCGCTCCATGTCCGTCAACAATTGTTATACCCTGATTTCTTTTTTTCAGAGCATCCGTTAATGGTATAATATCCTCAGCGGTAATTATCCTAATTATTTGCGTTCCAATTGCTAAACGTTCATCAATATACATTCCTAAATAAGTGCCGGCGCTAAAACCTGCTGCCCAGGCTATAAAGCAAGCCACGTTATCTAAATGGCTAAATACTTGACGCATAGCAACCAACCATATAAGCACCTCAAAAAATCCTAAAATGGGAACTATTTTTTTAAATCCTTTCGAGACAAAAATATGTCTCAAGGTCGCCATGGTTACATCCCCTAATCTGGCAATAAAAATTAAAAGCGGTAATATAATCCAGCTAAAGTAATCGAAAGCCATAGTTTGTTATTTAATCTTAAATATAAATTTACATGTACTTTATTAGAGATAGTAGCGTTATATCTTTAATTATCAATAACCTATTGTTTAAACAAACCTATTTTTTAGGTAAAATTAACACGTAAATAAACTGAAATTTATACCATCGAAACTTTAGAAGAACATATAGAACAAGAACTTCCAAAAAAGAAAAAACCTATTTGGAAATTTTTAAGGCGCTTATTTTTGGCCTCAGTAATTTTTATTGTTTCTGTAGTTATTTTAAGTGCCACATTAGTATTTGTATATAAAGATGCTGTGATTGCGGTTGTTATAAAAGAGCTCAATAAACATTTAAATGCTGAGGTTCGTATTGATCCAAAAAATATTGATTTAACGATTATAAAATCTTTTCCAAATTGCGCCATCGAGTTTAAAGAACTTACTGCTATGGAAGCAAAAGAATTTAAATCAAATGATACGCTTTTATTTGCCAAGCGGTTGTCGCTGGCATTTAATATCAAAGACCTTTTTAATAAAAATTATACGATTAAAAATATAGAACTCGAAAATGCTCAGTGTAATTTAAAGGTAGATAAAAATGGAAATGCTAATTATTTAGTTTGGAAGTCAGACAACACAAAGGCAAGCAGTGATAGTTTAAAGTTTGCTTTAGAAAAAATTAGTTTATCAAATATTGAACTCACATATAAAAACAGTAAGCAGAAAATAAAATTAAACACTTCCATCAAAGAAGTAAATTTTAAAGGAAAATTTACTGATGATAACTATACTTTAAAATCTGACGGTACTACTTATGTCGATTTATTTCAAGTTAATAACGTAAAATACCTCAATAATAAAAAATTAAAATTTGATGTTGAGCTAGCCGTTAATAATTCTACTTATACAATAAAAAAATCGGTTACCTCAATTAATTCAACGCAGTTAATTAGCAGTGGAGCATTTGTTGTGCAAGACAGTTTGTTATCATTAGATATAAATTTTAATGGAAAAAATTTAGACATTTCGACAACCTTATCGCTTTTGCCTGAAAAATTTCAAAACCAAATTAATGATTATGAAAGCGATGGTGAATTTTATGCCAATGGAGAGTTTCATTATAAAAATGGAACGCCTTTAGTTGTTAAAGCCGATTTTGGTATTAAACAAGCTACCATTACTCATAAACAACAAAATGCTACTCTTAAAAATGTAAACTTACTAGGTAATATTATTGTAAACGAAAACAGAAGCAACCTCACGCTAAAAAATATTTCGGCAGAATTAAATAGCAATACATTTTCTGGAGATGTAGAACTGTCAAATTTTAAAGACCCTTATTTGAAATTAAAAGTAGCGGCCAATACAAAGTTAGAAGAACTGATATTGTTTTACCCAATTGATACACTGCAAAGTTTGAGCGGAAATATTTCTGTTAGTGTAGAAATTGAAGGTTTAATGAGTGATATGAAATCTAACGCATATAGCCCGAATATAAAAGCAAATGGGAATGCTGTAATTACAGATTTAAAAGCAATATTTAAACAAACAGAAAAAATCATAAATATTCCTGAAGGAAAATTAGAGTTAAACAACCGACATTTAAACGTTGAGAATTTAAAATTGATAAAAGGAAATTCGGACGTAATGTTAATGGGGCAATTACCTAATTTTTTAGGGTATTTATTTGATGCCAAAGAGCCATTAACTGTTGTTGCGCAAGTAACAAGTGATAGAATAGAAGTAGAAGATTTTATATTTAGTTCAGGGCAAGCTAACGAGAATTCTTCGGTATCCATTCCGGATAATTTAGATTTTAATGTATCGGTTGATGTTAAAAATTTAACCTTTCGAAAATTTACAGCTGATAATTTGAAAGGAAATTTGTTGCTTAAAAATCAGAAATTAGCATTAAGAAATTTTATTTTTAATGCCACAGATGGAGAGATTAAATTAAATGTATTTGCAGATGCAAGTAGAGAAAATATACAAGTATCAGGAGAAGGCGAACTAAATAAACTAAACATTCAAAAATTATTTATTCAGTTAAATAATTTTGGACAAAAAGTTATTAAAGATGATAATTTAAAAGGTTTTGTTACCTCTACTATTGATTTTAGTGGAGTTTGGGATAAAAAATTAAAAGTCGATTTAAATAGCATTAATCTAAGCAGCAATAATTTAATTGAGCGCGGCGAATTACTTGCATTTAAGCCATTAGAAAGTTTAGCAAAGTATATTGATGTAAATGAATTGCGTCACATTAAATTTTCGACGCTACAAAGTGCTATTGACATTAAAAACAAAGTTATTACAATTCCTAAAACTTCCATTAAATCAAATGCTATTAATTTAGAATTGTGGGGTAAACATACTTTTGACAATCAAATTGATTATCATATTCAATTATTGTTGAGTGAACTTTTAGCTAAAAAGTCAAGAGCAAATAAAGATTTTGACGAGGAATTATCTTTAGTTGAAAGTGATGCAGAGAACAGACGTTCTGTTTTTATTTTAATGACAGGACCAATTGATAACCCAACAATTAAGTATGATAGAAAAGGCGCTAAAGAAAAAATAAAAGAAGATATTAAGCAGGAAAAACAAAATTTAAAACAATTATTAAAAGAAGAGTTTGGTTTCTTTAAAAATGACAGTATTAAAATTAAGCAAACTGAAAAAGCCAATCAAAAATTTCAAATACAGGTAGGCGATGAAAAACCGAAAGCTATTAAACCCCTTCAACCAAAAAAGAAAGAAGACGACGAGGACGATTTTTAGTTTTTGTTTTTTTATTTAGGCGTGTCCGCCAGCAAGCTGACCGTCTTTCCGTTTCAATCTTTTTTTTAAAGGCACAAAAAGGATCTACACTTCAATCTTTCACGCAGTTATCATTTTGTAAGGAAGTTTTATTTATAGTTTAATATATTTTGCGCGATGGATGCAAGCGAAAATACTTTTGTGAGGCACGAATAAAAGATTGTAGCGACAGCTCGACCCGACGATAGGAGGGACGCGCCCAAAAAATAAATTTAATTAATCTTCTTACTCAAATCCAATTTTTCATCTCCTGCCTGATAGGGTAAATAGGTAAAAATAAATTGAAACATTTCTTCCGTTGTTTGCATACTCCTAACACCTTCGCCTTGCGTAACAATTTTTGGAGGATGATTTGGATTAAATGGATTTTTATCTGTGTTATCAAATGTTCCGTAAACATGAATAACAGTTCCTGCTTTAATTATTACCGGATGTTTATAGGTATAATAATACTGCCATCTAAAATCCCATTTATGAATTTTAATTAAAGGAATGGTATCGCCGTTTTGCTGAACGGCAAAAGCCCAAAACGATTTGCCCAACAAATGCATATGTGGGTTAACTGATAAAATAGACACATCTCCATTTAAAGTTGCTTGTGTATGAAAAGTTTGAATTTTATTAGGCAATAAGATTAACTCTGGTTCAATCTTAGATATTCCAAAGGTTCCTAACTGAGTTTCAAAAATTGGACGTTTAGGTTTTGGACCATAAAATACATTAATGTACGAACTATCCAACACGTCTTTATTACTTGGTCCGTAATGAATATTCTTAAGCAGTATAGCAGACGTTTTGTTTATTTTATATCCACCTATACCATATGGATAAACAGGAGGCATATAGCCCGGTAAATAATAAACTGTATTAGGAGTTAAAACAGGAAAGGTTCCATTATCATTTAAAATATTCATTTGAGAATACAAATCTTTGTAATCTATAAATTGATCTAATGAATACGTTAAACCACTTTGAATATCTTTTTTATTTCCAGCTTCAAAATTTATTAAATGTCCGTTAATATGATGTGCTAATTGACGATGGTTGGGAACAAATTCAAAATAACTTACAAAAGTGTCCTTTGTTAATTGCAGTGGTAGTTTAACAATGTAGAAATGATCGGATCCGTTACCTTTTATGGGAACAGGTGTTTTAAACTTAATAACGGTATCAGGTTTACCTAAAAACGATCCTACATAAAAAATAGGTGCTGATGGAATTTTAGATTCGTTGCCTTTAGGTGCGCCATTTTCAACCCATGTTTTAATTAATTCAATTTCGTTAGCACTTAAGGTTCGTTCTCCAATAAAATGAGTGTAGTTTTCATCTGCAGGCCATGGAGGCATATAGCGTGTTTGGGTTACAAATTTTATTTTATTTTTATTTTTATACACATCATCGTAGGATATTAATTCAAAAGGACCACTTTCACCTGATCTATGGCAAGGTGTGCAGTTTTTAAAAATGATTGGAGCAATATCTGCAAATGTTGGATTGTTGTTTTTAGCTATTTGAGTTTTGTTGTTTGAGTTGTATTCACAAGAAGAAAAAAGGATGGAAAAGAATATTAAGACAAATTTAATACTGTTCTCGACACTGCTCGAACTAAAAACTAAAAACCAGAAACTAAAAACTGAATTCTTACTCTTGCACATATACTCTTTTTACACGTGTTGAAATTCCGGTTAATACTTCGTACGGTATTGTTT
This sequence comes from Bacteroidia bacterium, assembly GCA_044374335.1. Classification (GTDB taxonomy): domain Bacteria; phylum Bacteroidota; class Bacteroidia; order B-17B0; family Aurantibacillaceae; genus UBA4416. The sequence continues at coordinate 10,146 of JBILOV010000020.1, forward strand.
CCATAGATTTAGATAATTGCATTAATTGCTCGTTAGTTTCAAAAACAATTACCTCATCGCCTTCATTACAATTAATATCTGTTACATCAACCATACACATATCCATGCAAATGTTGCCAACTGTATTACAGGATTTGTGATTTATGAAAACAGAAAAATTTCCATTACCTAATTTTCTACTAAAACCATCTGCATAACCAATTGGAATGGTAGCAATCTTCATTTTTTTTGTAGCGACTCCTTTTCTATTATAACCAACAGTTTCGCCAATTTCTAATTCCTTAATCTGAGAAACGCGTGTTTTTAAAGAACTTATATTTTCTAAATTATGTTTTTCAACATCATTAAAACCAATCCCATACATGCCAATACCTAAGCGTACCATATTGTAATGCGCATGTTTTAAGCGAGTGATAGCGCCAGAATTACAAATGTGTTTTAATGTTTTATAACCTATAGTTTGTTCTATCTGTTCAGCTAAAGCTTCAAAAAGTGAAATTTGAGAATTGGTAAATTCATCAAATGCTTTATCATCACTAGCAACTAAATGAGAGAAAATACTTTTTACTTTTAGTAACGTTTCGTTTTTTAATAATGCGCATAACTCTTTTATTTGTTTTTTTTCAAAACCCAAACGCTTCATTCCTGTATCTAATTTAATATGCACTGGATATGGTTCAGATATTGCTTTAGTTTGAAGTGCTTGTAAAAACTCTATAGCAATTTTAAAAGAATATATTTCTGGCTCCAACCGATACTCAATCATATCATCATAAGATGATTCTTCAGGACTCATCACCATAATTGGTAAATGGATCCCAGCTTTTCTTAACTCTACACCTTCATCAGCATAAGCTACTGCTAAATAATCGGCATGATGATGTTGCAATGTGAAAGCAATTTCTGTACTACCACTACCATAACCGGTAGCTTTTACCATACACATTATTCGAGTATCTTTATTGATTTGTGATCGATAAAAATTTAAGTTATGTACTAATCGATTCAGGTTGATTTCTAAAACGGTATCATGGCTTTTTTGTTGAAGATGTTTGCTAATCATTTCAAACCCAAAACTTCTTGCTCCCTTTAATAAGATGATAGCATGATGAAATTGCAACTCGGAATTATTTTTACTTTCTGAAATAAAAGCTTGAGTTGTATCAAAAAAGTATGTGCCCTGATTAAATAAGTTTTTTTGTGATGATATTTCTTTACCAATTCCAATAACAATATCAATTTCAAATTGAAGCATCAATTTCGCAACGTCGGTGTAGAGCTCCCAACTCAACTTCCCACTTTGTTCAATATCAGAAAGAATAACCACTTTGTTACCTCCACGATGTTGTTGCTTTTGATGATGCAGTGCTATTTCTAAAGCATTGATGTCGGAATTATAAAAATCATTTATTAAAACACAATTGTTATTTCCCAATTTTAACTCTAAGCGCATTGCTACTGCTTGCAATAAATTTATGCGCTTTGCAATATCTTGTTTAGCAATATTTAAATGCAATAAAACAGCCCAACAAGTTATGGCGTTATCAACACTGGCAGAATCTGTAAAAGGAATATTTATTTTTATTTGTTCATTTTTATAATTTGCAATTATAGTACTATGAGTATATAAATTTTCAATTTCTAAAATTTGGAGAGTTGCGTTTGAATTTTTAGAAATTAAAAATACATGTTCGTTTAACAACTCCAAGTGTTCATCTTTAAAGGAAAGCGCATTTACAATTACTGTTTGGCAATGTGAAAACAATTGTAGTTTTTCCTGTAATTTTTCAGAAACATTTTTAAATCCCTCGTCATGTGCTGTTCCCAAGGATGTGAACACGCCAATTGTTGGTTGAATAATGTCCCTTAATAAATCCATCTCGCCCAATTGAGAAATACCAGCTTCAAAAATTCCTAAAGTATGTTTGCTGTTTAATTGCCAAATGGATAATGGAACGCCCACTTGCGAGTTATAACTTTTTGGACTTCGTGTAATTATATAATCTGTTTTTAATAATTGATATAGCCACTCTTTAACAACTGTTTTTCCATTGCTTCCGGTTACACCAATAACAGGAATTGCAAATTGTTCTCGATGATGAGTCGCTAATTTTTGAAGTGCTCTTAATGTATCTGCAACTATTATAAAACAAATATCATCCTCTAAACCAACGCAATTTTCGGGAATATGATTAACTATAAAAGTTTTTACACCCTTTTGACATAGCCCATAAATATATTGATGTGCATCATTACGCTCTGATGTTAGTGCAATAAAAACTGTAACAGCAGGTTCGGTTAATTGTCGGCTATCAATTAATAAATTTTCAATGGAATGATACGAATATCCAACTAAATTGGCATTTAATATTTCTGAGAGTTGAGTTGAATTATACAAAATAAAAAAGTGGTTTATCTTTTACAAAATAAACCACTTTTAAGTGAATTCCCTAATTTTTTAAACCGATAAACTATGAGTTTACTAATAGTTTAAATCCTTTACCATGTATGTTTACAATTTCAACTTTAGAATCGTCTTTTAAGTATTTACGGAGTTTAGCGATATAAACATCCATACTACGACCATTAAAGTAATTATCGTCATGCCAAATCGTTTTTAAAGCAAAATTCCTGTCTAGAACGTCATTTTTATGTACGCATAACAAACGCATTAATTGACTTTCTTTAGTGGTTAATTTTTGCTCTGTACCATTATTAATTAAAGCCTGGGTTTCAGAGTTAAAAGTGTAATTGCCAATGCTAAAATTAATATCTTCCGTATTATGAACTCGTTGTTTACTGCTTCTACGTAAAACAGCTGTAACACGAGCTAGTAATTCATCCATACTAAATGGTTTGGTAATATAGTCATCGGCACCCGCATTAAATCCCTCAATGGTATCTTCTTTCATACTTTTAGCAGTTAAAAAGATAATAGGTACATGCTTGTCGGTTACTCTTATTTCTTTGGCTAACGTCAATCCGTCTTTTACAGGCATCATAACATCTAACAACAATAAATCAAACTCCTGCTTACAAAAGGCATCAAAGCCTTTTTTACCATCTGTTGCTAATTTGGTTTCAAATCCTTTTGCTTCTAAATATTCCTGCAATAATGTTCCTAAATTTGGATCATCCTCTACCAACAATATTTGTGTTTTTACATTTTCCATAATTGTTTTTTATTTATTTATGTTTAATCTTCATTTTTATAAGGCATCACAATTTTAAAGGTGCTTCCTTTTCCTAATTCACTCTCAACATTAATTGTGCCACTATGTTTTTGAACTACAGCCAGAACATAACTAAGACCTAAGCCAAAACCTTTTACATTATGCACATTACCGGTTGGAACACGATAAAATTTATCAAAAATTTTACGTTGATTTTCCTTGCTAATTCCAATGCCATTGTCTTTTATCGTAATTTCTATTCCGTTAGTAGCATCTTTTGTTGTAATAATAATATTCGGACTATCCTTTGTGTATTTAATGGCATTATCAATCAAGTTAAATATAATATTAGTTAAATGTACTTTATCTGAATTAATAATACAATTAATTGCATCCAATTGTTTAGTGATTTTTCCGTGACGTTGATCAATTAAAAGTTGAGTATTTTGAATCGCTTGATTTATTATTTCATGAACATCGTTCTCGCTACGTTTCAATTTAAATTCCCCTTTATCCAATATGGAGGTTTGAAGGATGCTTTCCACTAAAATACTTAATCGTTTATTTTCATCCTTTATCATTTTTACAAATCGCTGTTGTTTTTCGGGAGTCTTAACTACTGAGTCATCATTAAGCATTTCAGCCGCTAAGGAAATAGTGCTAATAGGCGTTTTAAATTCATGAGTCATATTACTAATAAAATCGTTTTTAATCACAGAGAGTTTCTTTTGTCTTGAAATTGTGGCGATTGTATAATAAAAGGCTAAAATCAATATTAAAATAACCATTCCCGAAACCCCTAACATCATCCACATTGTTTTTAATAAATAATTTGTTTGATTAGGGAATTGAACACTTAAATACTGAGGTGTTACAAATACATTATTTGGCGATAAATTTATCTTGATAGAACAGCCGGTTGAATCACAATCTTTTTGAGCTTCTTTATAATTGCCATTTAGCTTAGAATCCGACAGCCTACTGGTAACCGAATAAATAAAATTAGTAGTAACCCCTTCCGCTAATAACTCTTGATGAAGGATGGTATCTAACATTAAAGAATCTACTTTTGGTTTATAATCTTTATAAACGTTAATACTAATTAACTCGTCAAATAAATCATTAACTATTTCTTTTTTTGTTTGAAATAATTCATCTCTTAAAGTTTCAATATTTTTGGATGTAGATTGAGAAGAATTTAAAAGTTCATAGGGTAAAAAATGGTTTTGTGAATTTATAGAATCTCCTATAAATTCTTTTTGCGACATTTTACTGGTAATTACGCCTGAAGAATCTGTACTTAATTCTTCGAAAATGCGCACCTGAACATCGCTACCGCTTGGATTACCAACTGTTACCAAGCCAGGTTTTGTAATACGTACACCTTGTTTACGTAATTTAATCTTTTTAGCAATTTTATTTGCCGTAGCAATTTTTTCAAGTTTATTAGAGGTTGATTTTAAAGCCTCTTTTACGGAGCGTTCAAATTCTTCTTCTTTTAATTTAATAGAACTTTTTATCCAATAAATTTGCACGGCAATAAGGGCAACTAAAGCAACTGCTACAAGTGTTGAAATAATCCCTAAATTATATTTATTCATTTTAACAAATATAATAAAGTAAATGAATGTATATTTTGATGCTTAACGTTTTTTAACTCGGATGAGTAAGTACTTGCAGATGATCAGAAGTCAGAGGGAAATTAAAAGTGTGAACTATTTATTTAAACCAACATTAGTTAATCGTTATTTTTTGATTTTTCTTTTCCACTAAACATTTCTAAAATTCCGGTGACAAGAGATAGAACTAAACTAAACCAAAGGGCAGGCCAAAATCCATCTACTTTAAATCCATCAATTAATTTATCAGCAAACAAAATCATTAAGGCATTTATTACTAATAAAAATAATCCTAATGTAAAAAAAGTTATTGGCAAAGATAAAATGGTAAGTATTGGTTTAATAATTGTATTTAAAAATGCCAGTACAATTGCAACTAAAACTGCCGTCACAAACTTATTTAGTTCTGGATTTTTTCCAATATAAAATTGATTATTTTCAATTGAAACTCCATCTAAAAAATAAGCTGTAATTAATACTGCGAAGGATGAAATAAGAAGTTTTGTGATGAAATTCATAGTAATTTTAATTGCATTTCAAATATACACTACTTAACTTATTTATCACATAAAAAAAACGCCTGACTTAATAAATCAGGCGTTTTTTTAAACATATATTTAAATTTATATTATAAAAATTAGTATGATGTGTTTTGATTGAAGGAAGAAAAGCACAAACAGCATTATTACATAAATTTAAAATAGGCTTTAAATAATATTATTTAGCTGAAGCATAAAGTTCACTCACTTTTGCCCAGTTAATTACATTAAAAAATGCAGCCATATAATCGGGGCGACGATTTTGATAGTGTAAATAATAGGCGTGCTCCCAAACATCCATTCCTAAAATTGGAGTTCCTTTACAATCTGCTATATCCATTAAAGGATTATCTTGATTTGGTGTAGAGCAAACGCAAAGCTTTCCTTCTTTAACGCATAACCAAGCCCAACCTGAACCAAAGCGTGTTGCACCTGCGGCAGTAAAATCAGCCTTAAATTTATCAAAACCACCTAAGTCTGTTTCGATAGCTTTTGCCAAATCACCTGTTGGCATACCACCAGCATTTGGTGCCATAATTTGCCAAAATAAAGAGTGGTTGTAGTGTCCGCCACCATTGTTACGAACAGCCATTGGGAATTTAGAAATATTTTTACAAATCTCTTCAATGCTCATCTTTTCAGTGTCAGTTCCTGCAATAGCATTATTTAAATTTGTTACATAAGCCTGGTGATGTTTACTATGGTGTATTTCCATGGTTTTAGCATCAATATGCGGCTCTAATGCAGTATAGGCATAATCTAATTTAGGTAATTCAAATGACATTTTATTTTGTTTTTAGGGTTTATATTTGTTTTAATTGTGTAATTGTTTGTGAAGGATTAATGCTGCCAAAAACAGTATTACCAGCTACTAATACATCGGCACCTGCTCCTAATAATTTTTTATAGTTATTTAAATCTACACCTCCATCAATTTCGATTAACGCTTTAGAGTTTTTTTCGATAATTAATTTTTTGAGTGAAGAAACTTTTGAATAGGTATTTTCAATAAACTTTTGTCCACCAAAACCTGGATTTACGCTCATGATACAAACCAAATCAATATCAGCAATTATATCTTCTAACAAGTGAATTGAAGTGTGTGGATTTAAAGCAACGCCCGCTTTCATACCAAGGGCCTTTATATTTTGAATGGTTCGGTGTAAATGTGTACAGGCTTCAATATGAACCGTTAAAACATCTGCTCCAGCATCTTTAAACAATTGAGTATAACGATCAGGATCTACAATCATTAAATGAACATCTAATGGTTTTTTAGCGTGTTTTTGAATTGATTTTAAAACTGGAAATCCAAACGAAATATTTGGAACAAAAGCTCCATCCATAATATCAATATGAAACCAATCTGCATCAGAAGTGTTAATGAGTTCTATATCACGTTGTAAATTTCCAAAATCGGCTGATAAAACAGAGGGTGCTATTAAATGTGACATATCATTAATTTGAACATCAAAAGTAGGAAAATATAAATATTTTATCACGAATTTCTTTTTAACAAATAATCAATTTAGTTTAAAATCAAAGTCTTGTTTTGAAGTTTATTAGGTGTTAAGGATTGCTATGAAAATACTTTTTGTGAAGCACGATCAAAAACATTGGAATAAAAGCCTGATCCACGTTTTTGTGAGTAATACCAAAAAATAAAAAAGGAGGCCAAACACAAGCCTCCTTCTCCACTTTTCACTAAACACACACTACACTACCCTAAATAGCCCATTAAAAACTTACTGCGAGACGCATGTTTTAAACGGCGTACTGCTTTTTCTTTAATTTGACGAACTCTTTCTCGAGTTAACTCAAATTTTTCACCAATTTCTTCCAACGAGTGGGAATGCCCCCCACTCAAACCATAATATAATCTTACAACATCAGCCTCGCGCGTTGTAAGCCCCGTTAAAGCTCTGTTTATCTCACTCCTTAAACTTTCAATAATCAAATCATTATCAGGAGATGCTTCATGCTTATTTTCTAATAATTCATACATGCTACTTCCGTCTTCCATATTACCAATCGGTGCATCCATACTCATGTGTCTGCCTTGATTTCTCAAAATATCTCTAATATCTGCCGGTGAAATTTCAATAATTTCAGAAATCTCTTCGGCGATTGGCTCGCGTTCCAACTCTTGCTCTAACTTAGCAAGAGTTTTATTTATTTTATTTATAGCACCTATTTTATTCAAGGGCAATCTTACAATTCGAGATTGTTCAGCTAATGCTTGCAAAATACTTTGTCTGATCCACCAAACAGCATAAGAGATAAATTTAAATCCACGCGTTTCATCAAAACGTTGGGCTGCTTTAATCAAACCCATATTTCCTTCATTAATTAAATCAGGCAGACTCAATCCTTGATTTTGATATTGTTTTGAAACCGATACTACAAATCGAAGATTAGCCTTCACTAATTTGTCCAAAGCTCTTTGATCGCCTTGTTTAATTTTTTGAGCTAATACCACCTCTTCATCAGCTGTAATTAACTCCACACGTCCAATGTC
>JBILOV010000175.1:0-5043 GCA_044374335.1 Bacteroidia bacterium
GAAAAATACTAGAAGTTAAAAATCAAAGAAAAAGTATGATTGATTTTTATTTTTTTTTTGTTAAATGTGATTTCGGATTATTGACATGTTTTGCTAAAATGCGTTTTCCTTCTATTTTCACATTCTCATTTTTTCTAAAACTCCAAACAATGTCACTTGCTTTTTTTCTTGTTTCTTCAAGGTCTACAATTGGTGTAGGGTAATCTCTTCCAATTTCACAATTATATAATTGTTGTTCTATTAACGTTAATTTGTGCGGTTCGTGTATTAAATGTGCAGGTATATTTTTTAATTCAGGTAACCATTGTTTAATAAACAATCCTTCAGAATCATGGTCTTCCGAGTTTTTAATGGGATTGTAAATTCGTATGGTGTTTATGCCAGTTGTGCCACTTTGCATTTGTAATTGAGGGTAATGTATGCCAGGCTCATAATCTAAAAATTGTCGTGCTAAAAAATGAAGTTCGCGCCAATCTTGCCACAAATTAAAAACAAAAAATGAAACCACCATGGCACGCATTCTAAAATTTATATAACCAGTTGCTACAACGCAACGCATACAAGCATCTACAATAGGAACACCCGTTTGACCTGTTTGCCAAGCTTTAATATAAAAATCGTTTTTTGGTTTTATTAATGAATTGTAAGCGCGGTTAATGTTTTCAAATTCATAACGGCATTCATCTTCAAACTTTTGAATAAAATGGCAATGCCAATGCAAACGCGATACAAAATTAGTTAAGGCTCTTTTGTTTTCGCTAGTATTATAATGTTGCTTGGTATATTGATAAACCATACGCATACTAATATTGCCATACGTTAAATAAGGCGATAAGCGACTACATCCTTTTCTGCTAAGTAAAGGTTTACTAATATGTTTACTGTAGTTTACATACCGCGTTTTAATAAAACTATCCAAATATCGCCAAGCAAAGTATTCTCCACCTTCTTGAAAATTTGTATTTCTTGTTGTAATTTCTTCGTTTAAAGGTGCGCCTTTTAAGTCTTCATATATATCATTTTCCATTTCAATAATATTCCATTGGTCTTCGCTAACTAACTTAGGAGTTTCACACATTTTTTCTTCCCAAAGTTTTTCCCAATGTTGTCTGTTTTTTAATTTTCTGATAATACCATTTGTTTGGTATTGTTTCCATCTTATAGTATTTTCTGTAAACCAAAGCTGCATATTAGTATCACGCTTGTAGGTTAAAGCGTTTCCAATTTCTTGGGACGAGAAAATTGTATTAATTGTAAAATCTTTTATTAAAGTTTCAAAAACTAAATTAGCTTCGTTATGAAATACATAAAGTTGTGAATGGATGTTTTTTAATTTCTCATTCATTTCTTTCAGCGATTCGTGAATAAATCGCCAATGCCTTACATCGCTATCATGGTAAGACATGACACTTGGCTCAAAAATGTAAATAAGTAAAAGAGGAAGTTTTGATTGTTGCGCAAAATAAAGAGCTTCGTTATCTGTGAAACGTAAATCACGTTTAAACCAAACAATATTTATTTCTTGTTTAAGTAGGCTTTGCATTTAGCTTTTAAATAATCAATTGACTTCAACTGCTGTATATATATATATATATATTATAATTCAGCGAAATAGAATTACATAATATTTTTAGCAATGTGTCATTTCAAACACATTCATTATTAAACAAATCTAATGTAAAATAGTTTATTTATTTTTAGCTCCCTCTAATTGTTTTTTAAAGGTATCCCAATCCATATTCCAAGGATCCGTTTTTCTTATAGGCGCAATATCACTATGTCTTAACACGTATTTGATATCATGTCTATTTTTTATTTGATTAATTAAAATCAAAAGAGATGCAACTTGTTTCTCGGTTGGAGCTTCTGTATAAGCTGTCATAATTTCTATGCCAATAGAACAAGAGTTTACATTAGTTGTGCCATCAGGTAAACTACTTTTTCCGGCATGGTATGAATTATCTTTTTCATCTACTAATTGATAAACCTTTCCATCTCTTCCAATAACATAATGTGCTGACACCTTATATTTTGAGAACTGCTTAATCACTAAATCAATATCATAATTATCTCCTCCCGAATTATTAAAGGTTGAGTGAACAATAATTGTATTAACCGAGCGATTCTTGTTTGGCGCAAAACCAAAACTCACCTTCTTGTTAATTATATTTAATGAATCACTCGCTAATAGCGGAAAAAAATAAATGGTAAAAAGAATAGATAAAGGTGAAATGAAACGTTTCATTGGTAATACTTATGTTTAGTAACAAAGGTATATTTCTTTTATAAGTATTGCAAATTTGTAATAATGCTTACATATTAAACACTATTTTTTGAATCGAAAATGATAAAATAATGATGGCTTGTTATGAAATCAATTTATTATTTTATTCAAAAAATAATTTCCTTCAACAATAAATTGCTCATTTACGTTTTTGCCCATTATGATAATTTCATTTGGACATGTTTTATTAATATTTAATTCGTAATGAGTTATACAGTGCATTTTTGTTTCTAAAGCCGCAATTAAATGAACATCCTCAGTAGTTAATTTCTTTGTTTTTTTTGTTTCAAATTCCCAACTATCCGTTTCCTTTAATTTTAAGTATGGGAATTTTTTATTTGGATAATTTGTAATAGATGATGTTGAATACTTGCAACTATAAATAGAATCCGTTTTGTAAATAATAAATTTTTCAGTTAACGTAATTCTCTTTTTTTTTGTTTTTATATTTTGTCCGCCTGATGTTATTATTTCTTGTGACGCACTATCTAAGTGGCATTGATAATAAATTAAGGAATCTCCGGTCTTTAATTTTGCTATTTGTGTATTTTTTAAGTGAGCAGGAAATTCAGTGGCTTGTAAAGATAAATTCAAGTAACATAGTATACTAAATATTAGACATGATATTTTCATTAATTAATTGTAATAGAAATTTGCTTTGATAAATCAATCGCTTTTTGTTTTACAACTTGGATGTCCGAATTTAAATTGTCATAAGTTAAAACAACACCCATTCTGCGATAAGGACGAGTAGTAGGTTTTGCAAATAAACGAACATCTGTATTATTGTTTTTTAAAACGGTTGTTACCCCATTAAATTCGTATGATGTTCCTTCTGCATTAGCTAATAGCACTGCCGATGCTCCATGTTGTTTCAACTGAATTTCAGGAATTGGAAACCCTAAAATAGCGCGGGCATGTAATTCAAACTCACTTAAGTTTTGTGTGTTAGCTAGAGTTACCATTCCTGTATCGTGAGGACGAGGCGATAATTCAGAAAAATAAATTCCTTTGTCCGTTAAAAAAAATTCTACGCCCCAAAGTCCGGCTCCACTTAATTCTTTAGTAACTTTTTCTGCCATGTCTTCAGCTTCTTTTAAATCTTTATCACTTATTGCACAAGGTTGCCAGCTTTCCTGATAATCGCCGCGCTCTTGTCTGTGGCCTATTGGCGGACAAAATAAAGTTGGTCCGTTTTTTTGAGTCACCGTTAGTAAAGTTATTTCCGAATTAAATTTTATAAATTCTTCAATAATTATTTCTTTATAATCTCCGCGAGAACCTTCCATGGCATAGTTCCATGACTTTTCAATATCTTGTTGTGTTTTTATAACACTTTGTCCTTTTCCGCTGCTGCTCATTAATGGTTTAACAACGCAAGGAATTCCAATAACAGAAACAGCTTTTTTAAAATCTTCTAATGTTGAAGCATATAAATAATTAGCTGTTCTTAAGCCTAGTTCTTTAGAGGCTAAATCTCTGATAGCTTTTCGGTTCATTGTAAAATTTGCAGCTTTGGCGCTTGGTACAACGGTAATGCCTTGTTTTTCGTAATCATAAAAACGTTCGGTTCTTATAGCTTCAATTTCCGGAACAATTAAATCCGGTTTATGTTTTGCAACAACAGCATCCAAAGCATCTCCATCCAACATATTTATTATTTCGCACTCATGAGCTACTTGCATTGCTGGCGCATCTTTATAAGCGTCAACAGCAATTACATATTGTCCTAATCGCTGAAGTGCAATAGTAACTTCTTTTCCTAATTCTCCTGATCCTAATAATAAAATTTTTAGACGTTGCATTTTTTAAAATCTTAAGGTAAATGTACTTGGTAATTTGTTTTTTAAAACGGTAAAATATAATCCGTAGCCTGCGGCTAAGCCAATAGTTCCTCCTATGAGTGCTTGAATACGCCTTTTGCTCCTAGATACTCGCATATATCCGTAAATATATGCATCATGATCTATGTAGTTGGGATTGCTAATGGTGTTATGTTTAATTTTTACTTTAGGAATACCCGATAAGGCCATGTAACCATAGGGGAAAATTGGTGCAAACCATAAGCCAACTCCACCAGTTAAAAATCCCACAGCACCAGCGCCAATTAAAGAACCACGTGCTTTAAATCCTTTGCGCGCATCACGTTCACCATAAATATAATATAACATGTCATCTCGTGTAAAATAGTTGCCAAGTAGGCTATCCTGCGAATAATAGTAGTCTGTAAAACCAGCAGCATATTTTACACAGTAAATTTGATCATATTCGTAATGTAATTTTTCGGAAGTGTTTGCCGGATTTACAATTGTAACAGCACCAATAACGGTATCTAATACTTTTTCAATAACAATATTTCCGTTCATTAATAAAATAGTGTCTTTGTTTTGTCCAATTGAAAATAAATTACAAACTAAAAGCGAAATGATGAAAAAGGTTAATCGATTCATAGTATAAATTATTTAACAAGTTTACTAATAATACTAAATATAAACTATTGATTTTATTCAAGTTTTTTATACAATTATTTATTTGGGCGTTTCTGCCATCTGGCAGAGCGGGCTATCACTGCAAGCTATTATTTCACTGCGTTACATAAAAGGCTTTACATTCTATCCCTAACGCACATCACTTTTAAAACAAACCTTAATTTAAATTTGAAGTAACCTGCGTGAAGTATAGTAGATAATATCTATTTTATATGTAACTATTTTAACGCTGATAGTTAATATCCTTTCATAAAATCATCTCTAATCTTT
>JBILOV010000176.1:0-5027 GCA_044374335.1 Bacteroidia bacterium
AACTATAGATCGAATTTGTTTTTTAAATTGTCTTGTTTCTGGCGTATCTTTAGAACTTTCGCTATTATCAGGTATAATATCAAAAATACTAGTTTCTTCTCCTTCATCATTAATAACCGAAGCAATAGATGGCATTTTTTTAATTTTCCTAAAATGATCAATAATTAAATTTTTAGCAATACGTAAAATCCATGGCAAAAATTTACCTTCTTCGTTATACTGTTGCTTTTTTAAAGTTTGAATAACTTTAAAAAAAGTTTCCTGAAACACATCTTCTGTTAACGCTTTGTTGCGCGTTATCAAATAAATATATGAAAAAATTCGACGCTTATGACGTTTTACTAGAATTGAAAGTGATTCTTCGTTACCATTCATGTAGAGCTTAACTAGCTCATTATCACTAAGAAGATGCATAGACATAGGACTACAATTAAATTATTTAGAACAATAAAAATTTAAGTAGATGTTTATGCGATGGTAGTTAATTTTTAAATTTATAATTTGACAAATATACTAACTAAAGTTTTACTTATTTTGTTAATTTGGGTGAAACTGAGGTTTTAGTTATTAAAAGAAAGATCCTAGTACGTGAAGTAATTTATCTACTTGACTATGCCATAATAATTTTGCGGAAATTTCATCAGCCTTATCAATAGCAAAGTCAGTAATTATCAATGAAATATCATTTGTTAATTCATCTTTTTGTGTTTTAAACTCAAAATAACTTCCATCATTTTTGTCTAACCATTGATATCTGATTGAAATAGGTGGTAATTCCTTCACTAATTTAGCTTGTTGAATTTGTCCGTCCCAATTAAAAGTAAAAATGCCATCTCTGATATTTACATCATCACAAAACCATTCAGATAATCCACTTTCTGTACTTACAAATTCAAATACCATGTCTTCTGAAGCTCTAATTACAAACTCCATTTCAAATTTACCTGCAGGTTCTTTAATAAATTTAGATGGTGCAGATGCCTCTGTTTTTCTAAAGGTAGTTGGCGCAACCAAAGGCTTTTTTACAATGGGTGCTTTTACCTTTTTGTCTTTAACTGGTTTTTCAGCTTTAACCTTTGGTTCTTTTATAATAATTGGTTTTTCAACCTTTAAAATTATAGGTTTAGCTTTAACAATAGGCTTTTTATTAACTATAGTTTTTACAACTGCTTTTTTAACTGGTTTAGCAGCTTTTTTTGGAGCTACTTTTATAACAGATTTATTGATTTTTTTGGCAACTACTTTTTTAGGTGCAACCTTTTTAACAGGCTTAACAACTTTTTTTGCCACAGCTTTTGTAACAGTTTTATTAATTTTTTTTGCAACTACTTTTTTAGGAGCTGCCTTTTTTACAGTCTTAGCAACTTTTTTTAAAACCACTTTCTTAACAGGTTTAACAATCTTTTTAGCAACTGCTTTTTTAACAGAAGCAACCGCTTTTTTGATTTTAGCCGCAGGCTTAGTCGCTATTTTTTTCTTAACAACTGTTTTTTTTGCAACCATTTTTTTAGTTACATTTTTTGATGTTGCTTTTTTATTTTTTGACGAAGCCTTAATTTTTGTCGACATAATCTGTTAATTTTTTGGAAATATATAAAAAAAATTCTTCTACAAAAAATAAATTATAACTTTTTTTTACTATTTTATAAATACACTCACTTTTTTAGGGTAAATCAAGTAATAAATTACCTTTGCAGCCATGCAAAATGTTATTACCCTATTACCGGATAGTGTAGCAAATCAAATAGCTGCTGGAGAGGTTGTTCAAAGACCTGCATCAATAGTAAAAGAGTTGCTCGAAAATGCCATTGATGCAAAAGCCACTTTTATAAAATTAATTATAAAAGATGCTGGAAAAACATTGGTACAAGTTATTGATAATGGTTTAGGAATGAATCCTGTGGATGCGCGAATGGCTTTTGAACGTCATGCAACCTCAAAGATAAAAAAGGCAGAAGATTTATTTCAACTTCATACTAAAGGATTTAGAGGCGAAGCCTTAGCTAGTATTGCTGCTGTTGCTCAGGTTGAATTAAAAACAAAACGTGCAGAAGATATTGTTGGGCAATTAATCATAATTGAGGGAAATAAATTTATTAAACAAGAAGAATGTCAAGCACCAACAGGATCATCATTTAGTATTAAAAACTTATTTTTCAATATTCCGGCACGACGTAATTTTTTAAAAGATGATAATGTAGAACTTAAACACATTATTGATGAGTTTGAACGCGTATGTTTGCCTCATGCCGACATTCATTTTCAATTATACAGTAACGGCAACGAAATTTATAATTTACCTCCAGCATCTCTTATTGAACGTATTTCGGGATTATTTAGCAAAAGCCTGCAAGGTAAATTAGTTCAGATAAATGAAATAACAGACGTTGTAAAAATATCAGGTTATGTTGGGAAACCTGAAAGTGCAAAAAAACGCCGTGGAGATCAATATTTTTTTGTGAATGATAGATTTATTAAAAGTCCCTACTTACATCATTCTATAGCTGAGGCTTATCGCGAATTAATTTCAAACGATTCGCATCCAGCCTATTATTTGTTTTTAGAAGTAAATCCTGAATTTATTGACATTAATATTCATCCAACAAAAACAGAAATTAAATTTCAGGATGAGAAAATTATTTATGCTATTTTACATAGCTCTGTTAAACGTGCTTTAGGAAAAGCTAATCTTGCTCCTAGCCTTGATTTTAATAGTGAAATGAGTTTTGAAATTGATTATACAAAATCGGTTTCTCAACCAACAGTAAATGTTAACAGAGATTATAATCCTTTTAATAGTAACTCTCCAAAATCATCAAATTCTTCATCAGGCTATAAAGAACCACAAGAAAGTGATCTGCAAAAAAATAATAAACAAAATTGGGAAAGCCTATATCAAAATTATAGCCTAACAGATTATAAAGCAGAAATTGAAAATTTACAATTAGAAAAACAAGCTGAACAAACTAAATTAGATCATCAAGCATTTACGCATAAAGGATTTCAGTTATATAACAAATATATCATTTCTGCTCACGAAAACGGGTTATTAGTCATTGATCAGCAACGTGCGCATGAACGTATTTTATATGAACATTATATTGCTACTAAAGACCAAAATTTTGGAGCGGCATCACAACAAGTTTTATTTCCGGTTACGATTGAATTAACGCCCAATGATTTTATGTTATTGGAAACTTTAATGCCTCATTTTAAATTATTAGGGTTTGAAATTGAACCTTTTGGTAAAAATACCATCGTGGTTCAAGGAACTCCTGCAGAATTAGGAGAATTTAACACACAAGAAATGGTTGAAGGCATTTTAGAAACCTACAAATTAAATACCTTTGATGTTAAAATGGATCCATTTGAAAACATGTGTAAGAGTATGGCTAAAAGTGCTGGTATAAAATATGGTAAACAACTGGATGGCCAAGAAATTACATTGATGTTAGAACATTTATTTTTATGCGAAAACCCCATGTATAGTCCAAATGGTAAACCTGTGATTATGGAAATGAGTAAATTAGAGTTGGATGCGTTTTTTAAAAAATAGTTTATAAGGCATGAGTTTTCAGGAATTTAAACCAAGACAATTTCAACAACTACCGATGGTGGTTAAAAATATTTTAATCATTAATAGTGTATTATTTATTGCAAAATTTTTATTGAGTAATACATTAGACTTAGATCGTTATCTTGATCTCTTTCCAATTGGAACTCCAAATTTTAGGCCACATCAATTTATTACATACATGTTTATGCATGCTGATATTTCTCATATTTTTTTAAATATGCTAGGTGTATATATGTTCGGTTCTATACTAGAAAATATTTGGGGAGCAAAACGATTTTTAAATTACTATTTATTATGTGGTTTAGGTGCCGCAGCCTTACAATTAGCTATCAGTACATTTAATAACGAATATACCATTTTATTAGGTGCTTCAGGATCAGTGTTTGGTTTATTAGTTGCCTTTGCCATGATGTTTCCAAATACTGAATTGCAATTGTATTTTGTAATTCCTGTAAAAGCAAAATACTTAGTTATTGGTTATAGTTTGTTTGAACTATATAATGGTTTTTTTGCCAATGATAATGTGGCGCATTTTGCACATTTAGGAGGATTAGCGGTTGGTATTATTATTATGTTAATTTGGAAACGAAATAAAAACTTCTTCTATTAGTAATTATGTCATTTATTCAAAATATAAAAAACGAATTACAAAAGCATAATAAATTAACTATACTGCTAGTTGTTAATATTACTTTGTTTTTCATTATTAATATCAGTACAGGGATTTTTAATACATCTGTTTTAACTGATAATTTGGCACTTCCATTAAATATA
Source organism: Bacteroidia bacterium (assembly GCA_044374335.1). Taxonomy (GTDB): domain Bacteria; phylum Bacteroidota; class Bacteroidia; order B-17B0; family Aurantibacillaceae; genus UBA4416. Next base: position 4,352 of record JBILOV010000176.1, read on the forward strand.
AACGAGTTTGTATTTAAATTTTGGACATTGTTTACCTATATGTTTTCTCATAAAGATTTAGGACATGTTTTTTATAATATGCTTTTGCTTTATTTTTCTGCACAAACTTTTTTAAATTTTCTTTCCGAAAAAAAATTGTTATACGTATACATTTTGAGCGGGTTATTTGGCGGAATAATTCTACTGATTTTATCAGCCATATTTCCAAGTGTATTTGCTTTATCTATTTTATTTGGGGCTTCGGCAGCCGTAATTGGTATTGTTACAAGTTTAGCCATTTATATTCCCAATTTACCGGTAAGTTTATTTGGTATAATACAAATGAAATATAAATATTATGCTTTACTCATTTTTGCGATTTCAACAATAATAGATTTTAATATAAATACCGGTGGAAAAATTTCACATTTTGGCGGTGCCTTTTTTGGATTATTTTTTGGATACATGCTAAAGAATGGTAGAGACATATCTGAATTATCATTTTTTAAGATCAAAAAAAAATCTATGCTTAAAGTCGTGCACAATAATAAAAATAAATCAGTGAATGATTCAAGTAATGCTAATCAAAAAACAATTGATGAATTGCTTGATAAAATTTCTAAAAATGGTTATGAAAATCTTAGTAAAACAGAAAAAGAATTGCTTTTTAAACTTTCTCAAAAAAAATAGTTGCTTT
>JBILOV010000177.1:0-5007 GCA_044374335.1 Bacteroidia bacterium
ATTTGGTCAATAACTAATTATTTTTTATATTTTTTGTTCTTTTATAAAAAAACATTATTTTTGTGAAAACTTTAAAATCTTAAAAAAATGAAAAAAATTACATTATTAGCAGCTGCTTTTGTAGCTATTACTTTTGCTTCTTGCAAAAAAGACAGAACTTGTGTTTGTACTGATAACTCTGGTGGAGTAGCATATGTTGCTACAACTGTAGTAAAAAGTACAAAAAAGAGCGCTGAAGAGTGGTGTGCAGCTTCAAACGGTAGCAAAACAACTGTAACTTATGGTGGAGTAGCTGTTCCAAATTCAGGAACAAATACAACTTCTTGTGCTTTAAAATAATTTTAAACGCAAAATAAAAAAAACTTCCACCAAAAGTGGAAGTTTTTTTTTGCCTTAACTTTTCGCTTATTTATAGTAATTTTACAGCTCAATTATGAAAAATATTATTATAAAAATTACCTTCTTTTTACTTTGCTCTTTTATGGGTTTGGTATTTATTTATAGTGGCTACACCAAACTATACCCCATTGAGCCATTTGAATATACGTTTGTAGATTTAGGAATTGGTGGTTGGCGGTTAGCGCCTTTTATTGCCCGCTTTATGATTGGGTTAGAATTTTTTATTGGCTTATTATTAATTGCCGGTATGTATATTAAGCGTTTTACAGTTAAGCTAACAGTAGTTTCTTTAATCATTTTTTGTATTTACCTTATTTTTATTTTGATTACTAATGGAAACAATGGCAACTGTGGCTGTTTTGGAACTGCCATAGCTATGACTCCATTGCAAGCGCTTATTAAAAATAGTGTGATGCTTGTTGTATGTTATTTTATTTACAACTACTATGATGGTTTAAATTACCAAAAAATTGGGAAATGGATTTTTGGAGCATTTTTTATTACTGCTTTTGCTATGCCTCACATTTTAAATTACGTTGATTTTAATTATTCAGAAGCGTATTTAACAAAAAAAGAAAATCAATTTAAATTAGAATTAGATAGCGTTTATACAAATGCTAAAATTCATACGCCACCTAAAAGTTTAAGTGTTGGTAAACATGTTATTGCTTTTATGAGTATGAGCTGTCCGCATTGCCGAATTGCCGCTAAAAAGCTAAGATTGATTAAAGAACAAAATCCAAGTATTTCAATCTATTTAATTTTAAATGGTGATTATATAAAAATACAGCCATTTTTTGAAGACACTAAAGCAACCAATATTGACTACTGTATTTTAAACGGAAAAAATTTTGTTTACCTCGCGGGATTAGATATGCCGGCAATCTACATGGTAAATAATTCTGTGGTAGAAAATTGGGTAGACTATATGCACCTAGATCAAACCGAAATTGAAAATTGGTTAGCTAAGCCTTAGTTAAATTTTTTTGGTAACGTATTAATATAGTTATGTTGAATTTAATTTGGTTTAAAATACTATTCCTATCATTCATTTACTTTTTATTAAATGAGTCTATTAATAATAAAATTGAGACATATTTATATAAAAAATCCTATTTCCGTTTACCATTATCTATTGAAATTCTCTTATAGCAAGGATGTTATACGTTTAATTATTTTATGACCTTCTAAATAAAAAAGCTCCTTTGAATTTTCAAAAGAGCTTTTTTATTTATTTATGTTTTGTTTTTGTTGATTAGCTAAGCTAACCAAGTAATACCAAATACTAGTAGTTGCCTTTTAATTGAACACCTTGTTCTATTTTTTGTAAAGCTGTAATATATGCCGCAATACGCATAGATGTTTTAAAGGTTGCTGCATTATCCCAAACACTTGAAAAAGCAATTTCCATTTTCTCATCATGTTTAGTATTTACTTCATTTTCGCTCCAATAGTAACCAGCTTTGTTTTGTACCCATTCAAAATATGAAACAGTTACACCACCTGAGTTAGCTAAGATATCTGGAACAACAATGATTTTTTTGTCGTTTAATACTTCATCTGCTTCAGGCATAGTTGGTCCGTTAGCGCCTTCCACAATTAGTTTAGCTTGTATGTTATGAGCAATTTCTTCAGAGATTACATTTTGTAACGCTGCAGGAACTAATACATCACATTTACAAGTTAAGATATCGTTAGATGATATTTCGGAAGCACCTGTAAATCCTTTTAATACTCTACCATTTTTAGCTGCAAAATCTAATGCTGCTTTAATATCGATTCCTTTTTCGTTGTAAAAAGTAGCTGTATGATCACCAATGGCTACAATTTTAATTCCTTGTTCAGATAATAAACGTGCAGCGTGAGAACCTACGTTACCAAAACCTTGAACAGCTGCAGTAACTTCTTTAGGATTTAATCCCATTTTCTTTAAAGCAGCTAATGTATTAACCATAACACCACGACCAGTTGCTGCGTCACGACCTAATGAACCACCAATAACAATTGGTTTTCCTGTAATAACACCAGGACTATCTTCACCAGTAATTTTATTAAATTCATCTAAAATCCAAGCCATTTCTCTTCCGCTTGTTCCCATATCCGGAGCAGGAATATCTTTATTTACACCAAATACATCTTTCATTGACATGGCGTAAGCACGAGTCATACGTTCTAATTCACCAACACTCATTGCACGGGGATCACATTTAATACCACCCTTAGCACCACCGTAAGGTAAGTTTGCTACAGCACATTTAAAACTCATCCAGGCAGCTAATGCCATTACTTCATCTTGATTAACATCCATTGCATAACGGATACCACCTTTAGATGGGCCTAATACTGTAGAGTGAACGATACGGTAGCCCTCAAAAATTTGAATTTTTCCGTTATCCATCATTACCGGTAAGCTTACTTGTACTTGTTTAATAGGACTACGTAATATAGTGGCAACGTCATTAGACATGTTCATCAATTTTGCAGCTACATCTAAGCGAGCTAATACGGCTTCGAACATAGATTCGTGAGCTGTTACATTTGCAGTTTGTGTCGACATAATGTTTTTTATTTTTTAATTAAAAGTTTAAGTTAGGGCTACAAAAATAGTAAAATTTATATATGAATTTAAAGGATTTGGATGAAATATATCAGAGTTTTGAACCCGAAAATGGTTAATAAGTTAGTTGGTTTTAATAGTTAGAATATTTTTGTTGTTTTTTGGCGTGTCAACTCAATAAAGTCTTCATTGCTAGGCTTTCCACTATAATCTTTTGCACAAGAAGGCGAAAAGATTTCGTTTCAATCTTTCAGGCAATCAAATATAAAAACGAAATTTAATTAAATGCCAAATCCTATTGCCTAAGTGATGCAAACGAAAATACTTTTGTGAGGGACGAACAATAGATTGGAGTGACAGACCGTCCCACTTTTCGCGGGTTACTCCCAAATAATTTATTTACTGTATTAAAATTAAGTAAGCATATACAAATGGGGATACAAATAGTAAACTATCAAAACGATCTAAAATTCCGCCGTGACCTGGCATAATTTTACCGGAATCTTTAACGCCGGCTTGTCGTTTAAACATTGATTCAACTAAATCACCAATTGTACCAAATATACTTACTATGATTGAAATAACAATCCAATGTTTTAAGGCTATTTCGGGATACCAGTTTGCAATTATAAGCGAACATCCAACAGTTAAAATGCTTGCACCAATAGAACCTTCCCAAGTTTTACCTGGAGAGATACGTTCATATAATTTAGTTTTGCCAATTAAACTTCCAACCAAATAAGCACACACATCGCTTGCCCAAATTAATAAAATAATACCTAATACATAATGTGCATTGTAAGGTGCTACATTATTATACCAATGTTGGGAGTAATTATTAAATGTGTAAGCTTTATCAATACAGGATACATTTACCAATACCATAAATGGTAAAACAGTATATACTAAACCTGCTAGAGTATGAGTAATATTTAAAATGGTGTTTTTACGATCATCAAATAATGCAATAATAAAAACGAAGAAAACAAATACTAAAATGTAAGCAAGGATTTTTTCGGTGGGGAAAAATAACGCTAAGTTTGAGTTAGCAACAATACTATAACTAAATATACATATACCCGCTAAATAGCCTAACGGTTTATAAGGTTTAGCCCCTAATTTTTCGGATAGTTGATAAAACTCATATAAGCCCCAAATAGAAACTATTAAAAATAAACCTGTAAATGTTATAAAACTAAAATTTATACAAGTTAATAATACGGCTACAAAAACAGCAGCGGTAAGGGTTCGGGTAGTTAATGTTTTGAAGTTTAATGCCATAAAAAAATCCCTCTCATTTAGTGAGAGGGATGAAATATAATTAAAAAATTATTCTGTTACTTTTATAGTTTCATAGCATCTAACATCACCAGCAGTTCCCAAATATTCAGCTTCAATAGTTACTAATCCAATTTTTTTAATTTGTTCTTTGTTTAATGGTTTTGAAGGTGACCAGGTATCATCCACTAATTTTAAATCAACATCTTTACCTAATAACACTTGATTTAATTGTTTTTGAGTTAAAAACACACAGCCTTCTTCTTCCTCTTCCTCGGCAGCAATTAAAATAGTGCCAATTACTTTTAATTTTGGTACATCAGGTTTGTAAACAAATTCTAATCCGTCTTGAGTATTTTGTTCTATAAATTTTATTCCTAATAAGTGAATTTCTGCCATAATGAAGTTTGTTAAATTAAAGTGCAATTTTAACTATAAAATCCCTCTAATCAAACAAATTAGAGGGATTTATTTCAACGTTTTTGTATAATATGTTAAAAAAATATACGATTTCCATGTAAGAGTAATTATTTAATGATATTTGGCTATGAAATATAAAAATTTAAGATTTACAAAGTAGCCGAATAACTATTTACTTTATACTTTTCAAAAATGACGAGTTGTTTATTCTTACTATAAAAAATATACATGGGAAATAAATTACATTTATCTAAAGTAAACTTAACTTAACAAGGCTTTAATGTTGCGTTTAAGGTGTAAGTTTTATTATAATTAGTTAAATCATGCTCTTGTAATTTACCTTAAATAAACTT
>JBILOV010000179.1:0-4970 GCA_044374335.1 Bacteroidia bacterium
AGTTAAGAGAAAAGTAGATGTGTAACCCGGAAATTAATGGGACACTCACAACTCATGTTTAATTAGACCAGCCAATTAAAGATCTTAAGAGCTATAAATTTTAAATAGTGTTTAATATATGACATATTTATTTAAAAGGAATGCTGTTTTTTTGTAAATTTTAGTTTTATATACTTAATAATTTCAAGAGTAATTAATAATATAATTGCACCGGCAATTGAGATAATAAAGTGATAACCTCCCGGGAATTCAAAACTAAAAATGGATCTTAGGTAGGGAGTTAAAATGATTAAAACCAGTAACCCTGAAGCACCAAGAATTATAAATAACAATGCCACATTTTTTTCGAATAAAACAGAAATAACATTTCTTGTTTTTGAAAGGGTTGTTAAAATTAAAAATATGTTTCCTATTATTAAAGAAGAGAAAGCAATAGCTCTTATTTCTCCATTACTGTGACCTTCTTGTATTGATAAAAAATAAACGATGATAACCACCGCTAATAAAAAAAGTCCGGTAAATACACTTCCAATAATTTTAGTTATTCCAAAAAATTTCATGTTTGGATTTCTAGGTGGACGGTTCATGATACCAATTTCCTCATTTTCAGATTCAAAAGCAATGGAGCAAACCGGATCTATAATAAGCTCCATAAATACAATGTGAAGTGGCATTAACAAGATAGGGAGCTGCGGAAAAAATGCCGGAAGTAAGGTTAGCCCTATAATTGGAATATGAATAGCAATAATATAAGCCATTGCCTTTTGCAGGTTATCAAATATTTTTCGCCCCGAACGAATTGCAGCTACAATAGAACTGAAGTTATCGTCTAATAAAACTAATGAAGACGATTCTCTTGCAACATCTGTACCTTTAGCACCCATAGAAATTCCAATATCAGCAGCTTTTAAGGCCGGAGCATCATTTACACCATCACCAGTCATTGCTACAACTTCGCCATTAGCCTTAAGTGCTTTTATGATTTGTAATTTTTGTTCGGGAACAATACGTGCAAAAATATTTACCGACTCTATTTTTGCTTTAAGTTCGTCATCACTCATTTTTTTTAAATCATTACCGGTTAATATAAACTCGTTTACATCCATTCCGGCTTGTGAAGCTATGCTTTTGGCTGTAGAGGGATAGTCGCCCGTAATCATGATTACTTTTATTCCAGCATTATAACACTCTTTAATAGCTTGTGGCACTTCTGGCCTTATAGGATCTTCAAAACCTAAAAAGCCAATAAACTCAAAATCAAATTTGTCTTGTGTTTCCGGAAAATCAGTATTGCTCCATTTTGCCTTTGCTACGCCTAATAATCTTTGACCATTGTCTGCCATTTCTTGAACATGAGATAGAAGTGTTTTTTGTTCATCATTATTTACTTTACAAAGTGTAAGCACAGCTTCTGGCGAACCCTTGCAACAAACAATTAATTCAGAAGTGTTTGTTTGTAATATCCTTGTCATGGCAAATAAATGCTTGCTTAAAGGATATTCTTTTATTAATAGGTAATCTGTGTTTTCTTTGGTAACATATTTTTCATAACATATTCCAATTGCTTTTTCCATCGGATCAATCGTATTTTTTTGAGAAGCAAAAAATCCAATCGTTAACAAATCATTTATTGTATGAGTATTTTCTTGAAATTTTGATTTATGAAATAAAATTGTTTTAGTATACAAAGACACTATTTCCATTTTATTTTGAGTAATAGTTCCTGTTTTATCGCTGCAAAGAACTGTTGCAGAACCCAATGTTTCAATAGCTGACGGTTTGCGGGTTAATACATTTTGCTGAGATAAACGCCAAGAACCAATTGCTAAAAAAATTGTAAGCACAACAGGAAATTCTTCGGGTAATATAGCCATGGTTGCGGCTAAACCATTTAATAGAGCTTGTATAAAATTTCCTCGGGTAAAATAATAGGCTAGCACCACTAAAACACTTATTACAACACCGATAGCAAAAAGATTTCTGATGAGTAGTTTCATCTCTTTTTGCAAATTAGTTTGGTCTTGCTCTATGAGTTGTAATGATTTTCCTATTTTACCAAACTCTGTATTAGTTCCAATAGCAATTACTTTCATGGTTCCTCTGCCTTGTATAACTAATGTTCCACTATATACTCTGCAATTAGTGTTGTTTTCACTTTCACTATTTTTAGACACTGATACAGATTCCCCGGTAAGTAACGATTCATCCGCAGAAAGATTTAATGATTCGATTAAAATACCATCTGCCGGAATCCTATCTCCTTCATTTAAAATAATAATATCGTCTTTTACAACCTCACGACCAGCGATTCTAATTTCCTTGCCGTCTCTAATAACCAAAGCCCTTGGAGCAGAAAGTTTTTTTAAGGCTTCTATCGCCTTTTCAGTTTTTTGATGTTGATAGAAGGTTATAAATATAATAACAAATACCCAGCCCAATAAAATGAGACCTTCTGAATAATCTCCCAAAAAAATGTATAATAAACCGCAGCATAACAACAAAATAAACATTGGCTCTTTTACTACTTCGAGCGCTATTTGTAAAATGTTTTTTGACCTTGATACAAGTAGCTCGTTGTAGCCAACCATTTTTTGTTTTCGTAAGGCGTCTTCGTTAGTCAGTCCTTTTGTAACTATCACTTTTATTTTGGGTTTTAAACACTTTTATTTAAAAATATTTAGTTATTTATTTGATGTTAATTTATTATCCTAATTACACATTAGTATAACATATTTCTACCATTTATTCTAAGATACTTCTGGTATCTATAACTAAAGCCACTTTGTTAGCAATAAATATATAAGATATATAGTTGATAAATGGTGTTTAAAATCATATTCAAAAAGTTAATACAACAAAAAAATACATAACTAAAATGGCTACTTTACTTTAAATGAGCTTTTAGTTTTTATGAGGTTAATTTCCTAATTGTTTAAATATTCCCTTTTTTGTGATTAAGTTTTTTGTAAAACAAGATTGAACTTTAGTAAATTTGTTTTAATACTAAAACTGTAAATCAATAACGTAAAATATATAACAATGGAAGTAACAGGACAATTAAAATTAAAGTACGACACGCAAAAAGTAAGTGACAAATTTCAAAAAAGAGATTTTGTATTAGCAACTGATTTAAGTACGCCTTATCCACAATTTGTGAGTTTTCAGGTAACTCAAGATAAATGCACGATGCTTGATTCATTTAATCAAGGAGATGAAATTAAAGTTCAATTTAACTTACGCGGTCGTGAGTGGAATGGACCACAAGGCATTAAATATTTTAATACGTTAGAAGCTTGGAGAATTGAAAAAGCTGGAACAGGACAGTCCTCAGCTCCAGCTCAAAATAATTCTGGTATGCAAGAAAACACCACTGCACCAGTTTTTAATTCTAGCATTTCTGATAACGACGATTTACCGTTCTAAAAAACAAATTAGTAACTAAAAGACACATGATTTTTGAGTAGCTTTACTTCAAAATTATGTGTCTTTTTTATTTGATTCAATCTCATTATGAAAAAAACTTCAGTTCTACTCATCTATACAGGTGGCACCATTGGGATGATGCAGGATGTTCGTACGGGTGAATTAAAGCCTTTTAATTTTAAAGCATTAACAAAACAAATTCCCGAACTATCAAAGTTTGATACAGAATTGTCGTCTATTTCTTTTAATAAACCTATAGACTCTTCAAATATGCACCCTCGGGTGTGGATTGAATTAGCAACAATTATTAAGGATAATTATTCAAAGTACGATGGATTTGTTATACTACATGGTTCTGATACGATGTCTTATACTGCCAGTGCTTTAAGTTTTATGTTGGAGAATTTATCTAAGCCTGTAATATTAACAGGTTCGCAATTACCAATTGGAATTATTAGAACCGACGGAAAAGAAAATTTAATTACAGCCATTGAAATAGCATCAGCTCAAAAAAACAATAAACCTTTAGTATCTGAAGTATGTGTTTATTTTGAGTATAAATTATACAGAGGTAATCGTACATACAAATACAATTCGGCACATTTTGATGCTTTTAAATCTCCTAATTATCCTGCATTGGCAGAGGCAGGAGTGGATATTCAGTATAATACCTCAGCGTTGATAAAACCATCTAAAAAGAAATTAGTTGTTCATTTGAAGTTGGAAAATGATATTGCTGTTTTAAAATTATTTCCTGGTATTAGTAAAAAAATAACACTTGCTATCTTAAATACAACTGGTATTAAAGCAGTTATTATTGAAACTTTTGGTGCAGGAAATGCAAGTACTGAAGAATGGTTTATTACGGCATTAAAAAATGCAATTGATAAAGGTGTTATTATTTATAACGTCACTCAATGTTCGGAAGGCAAAGTTATACAAGGAAAATACGAAACAAGTAGTGCTTTAAAAAGAATTGGTGTTATTAGCGGTTTTGATATTACCTTTGAAAGTGCTATTGCTAAATTAATGTATGTTTTAGGAGAAAAATTAGCGCCTTCAAAAACAAAACAATTACTAGAATCGAATTTAAGAGGTGAAATAACTAGTTAATTGTTGACTCAGGATTTCAATAAATTCTCATTTAAATTTCAAATCACAAACTAAATTTTTAAACTCATTATACTTTCAAAAGATCTTTACCATCTTTGTAGTTAAAACAAAAAAACATGAAAAATCAAATTAATGTAGAAGGAATAAGATTATATGCTTATCACGGTTGCTTGCCGGAAGAGACAAAAATTGGTGGTGAATACATTGTTGATGTTTATATGGTTTATGATTTTGATGAAGCAGCAACTAAAGATGATTTAAATTTAACAATTGATTACTGTGCCGTGTTTGAAATTTGTAAGCATGAAATGGCAATTCCTTCAAAATTAATTGAGGCTGTTGGTAAAAGAATTTATGATAAAATCATTCACGCTTTTCCTAAATTAATTGAAACTAAAGTAAAAATAACGAAATTATTACCTCCTATGAACGGC
>JBILOV010000180.1:0-4952 GCA_044374335.1 Bacteroidia bacterium
CCGCTATTTTGGATTATTATAAAAATATAAATTTATATAAATCAAATCCTATTTTAAAGCTGTTCACTCATTCAAATGCATGTTTCTCTCAATGTCAAGTCACAAATTATAAATTATATGTAAAGAAAAATTTTAATAGCTATAAATAACTAAAGGAATAACTGTGTATTTTGCTTAAATTTAACCGAATATTTTTGTGCTGAAAAAATTTAAAAACACATTCACTCTTCTATTAAAAATACTTATCGGTATTTTAAGTTTTTGGATTATTTATATTCGCTTAGCTAGTATTCCTGAATTAAAAGAACAATGCTTATTTTGGTTTAGTGAACCTGTTATGTATTACACAATCATAGTTGTTTTATTATTAATGCCAGTAAATTGGGGAATTGAAAGCTATAAATGGAAAATAATTACAACTCAAGTTGAATCAATATCATATTCAACCTCTTTAAAATCAATATTTTCAGGAATTTGTGTTGGCAATATTGCTCCCGGAAGAGCGTTAGAATTTTTAGCTAAAATTGTTTTCTTTAAACCGAAAAGCAGGCCGATTGTAACAATACTACACTTTATCAATGGCATGTTTCAAATGCTCATTACTGTAACTGTTGGCGTAATATCTATTGCATATAAACTTAATCAAAGTAGTCAATCTTCAACTTTTATTTATGGAGCATTAATTGCAGGGCTTTGCATGATTTTGTTTTTTTGTTGGGCAATTTTTAATGTCTCTTATATTCAACAAAAGTTAAGTTTTATTAAATGGTTTCGTAAAATAGATGGGGCAAAAAATATTCAATTTTCAAAATCACTTATTTTAAAACTAATTTCACTTTCAATTATCAGGTACTTAGTTTTTACAACACAATTCTATTTAATTTATAATGCCTTAGCGCCTCAAAACAACATCTTACACATATTTTTGAGCATCGCTGCTTATTTTATGCTCACTAGTCTTATTCCTATGATTAGCTTTATTGAACCCGCTATTAGAGCTGCCATTGCTTTATTTGTTTTTAATAACACAGGAGATAATACAATTATTGTTGTTTTATCGTCAACTTTTGTTTGGATTATTAATGTAGTTGTTCCAAGTTCTATTGGTTATATTATCATACTAAAAGAAAAAATAGATTTCAAATCTGCACGTGCTAATTGAGTTATATATATTTGCAATTATAATTGTGGTATATGGTACATTTACCACTTTGGCAATTATTGGTTTCGGCAAATTAAATGAAATTTTAGAAGAGGAACCTACTGTAGCGCCTTTTATTTCAATAGTGATATCTGCCAGAAACGAAGCTGATAATATTGAAGTATGTCTACAACAAATTATAAAGCAAAAATTTGCTTCACAAAATTTCGAAGTAATTTTAATAGATGATGCTTCAGAAGATGCTACTTATGATATTGCTGTTAATGTTTTAAAAAATTCCATTATATCTCATCAACTTATAAAACAACATTCACATAAAGGTAAAAAACAAAATATTTCTGAAGCCATTAAAATTGCTAAAGGTTCAATTATTATTACTTCCGATGCAGATGTAGTTTACAGAAATTCCTATTGGCTATTAACTATATCTAATTATTTTAAAAACTACTCGCCAAACATGCTCATTATGCCTATTGATTTTGAAAATCATTCTGGTTTTTTAGCAAATTTTCAAATAATAGAAAATCTGGCACTAACTGCAATAACAGCAGGCTATTGTGGAATAAAAAAACCTTTTATGTGTAATGGTGCCAATTTAGCTTTTAAAAAAAGTGCGTATAATTTAGTTTCCGGATACGATTCACACCTTCACATTTCATCTGGAGAAGATATTTTTTTAATGGAAGAAATAAAAAAAGCAGATCCAAATTCTATTCATTACGGTTTAATAAGGTCTCTAATCGTAAAAACAAAAACTTTACTCACCATTAAAAGTTTGTTTCAGCAACGAATCCGTTGGGCATACAAAGCTAAATACAATTCAAATAACTTAAATTTATTTGCGAGTTTTATCATTTTGGCTACAAATTTATTGTTTGTCGCTTTAATTTTGGCAATTATTAAAGAGTCTGTTATTATTCCTTATTTATCAATATTTGTATTTGCAAAGTTTGTTTTTGATTTTTTGTTACTATTTTTAGCTTCAAATTTTTTGGGTCGTACAAAAATTATTTGGTGGCTAATTCCTTTTGGTTTTATATATTGGATATATGCTATTATCGTTGGAATTTGCTCTTTATTTGTAAAGCCCTATTGGAAAGGAAAAAAAATTAATTAATTGTTATTTAAAAAAAAACATACCGATTATTCTTCAGAATCTCTTTCTGTGCAAACATGGCGACGCTTTAAACGTAATCATTTAGCTATGTTTGGCTTGTTATTAATCATAATTGCTTCTTCTATTTCAATTTTAGGTTTTTTAATTACCCCCGATTCAACACCTTATGCAAACGACCAAAAACCAGAATTGCATATTAAAAAACCTGGGTTTAAAACCCAAATGGTGTTATTAAAAAAAAATGAGCTGTCACATAAGTCAACTATTTTTAATAAAATGATTTTTGGTGAGGTAAGTGATTTCACATTTATTCCTACTTACGCGTATTCATTTAAAGGATTTGATATTATTATTGAGGAATATACTGGTAATGAACCAAATAATGGAAACAAAATAGCCTACAACATGGCAGATGTTCTTTATGATGTTAACAATAACTTTCCTACTAAAAATGATAGCGTTTTAAATAATATAGAATTTTACCAATTAAGTACCGGCAAAAAACTGACATTAAGTGTAACTGATTTAAAAAAAGCAATTATTGAAAATAATATTAAGGATAAAAGATATGTTTTAGGAACAGACCTAGCCGGTAGAGATTTATTAAGCCGCTTAATGATTGGCACTCGCATATCTTTATCTGTAGGTTTTATTTCTGTTATTATATCTATTTTTATTGGAATTCTATTAGGCGCCTTAGCTGGATATTATAGAGGGTGGCTTGACGATGTAATTATGTGGTTAATTAATGTGGTTTGGTCAATCCCAACATTGCTATTAGTTATTGCTATTACATTAGTATTAGGAAAAGGTATTTTACAAGTTTTTATTGCTGTTGGTTTAACCATGTGGGTGGATGTGGCTCGTTTAATACGTGGACAAATATTAAGCATACGCGAAAAAGAATTTGTAGAAGCAGGAAGGGCTTTAGGATTTAAAAATAGGCGAATTATTTTAGCCCATATTTTACCAAATGTAATGGGCCCTGTAATTGTAATTGCTGCATCAAATTTTGCTGCCGCTATTTTAACGGAAGCAGGATTAAGTTTTTTAGGGATTGGCGCGCAACCACCCACTCCTTCATGGGGAGAAATGATTAATGCGCATCGAGGTTACGTTTTAGTAGATGCTGCCTATTTAGCCTTTACACCGGGATTAGCAATTATGATTTTAGTTTTAGCATTTATGCTAGTTGGAAATGGATTGAGAGACGCCTTAGACTCAAAATCTGTCGATAGTAAACCCTTAATGGGGCATTAATGTCTATTAAATTAAAAATAATAGACTTTTTATCCTGAAAAAATATTATTTTTACTACCAAAATAATTTACATGAAAAATCTCTTTGCTTTATTTTTTATATTATCTGTTTCATTTTCGTCTGCACAAATCTCAAAGTATTTAAGGAAAGGATCTAATGCTTTAGGGAGAAATCAAACAGAAAAAGCAAAAAACAACTACCTTAAAGCATATAATATTGATAAAACTAGTTATGAAGCAAATGTTGCTATGGGCTATGTATTAGTCGAATATTTTTCAAGATATGAAGAAGCGCTTCCCTACTTGGAAAGAGCATATAATACATCTCCAATTGATACTTTTCCAGATTTATTATATGCACTTGCCAAATGCTATCAGCATAATGGTGAATTTGAAAAAGCTTATGGCTTATTTAATAATTTAGTAGTAAGAACCACTAAAGATAAAGAAGAAGATAAGTTATATATCTTGGATTTAAAAAAACAAACAGAGGATTGCTTATTTGCTGAAAAAAATAAAACTGTTATTTATAACAAAAATATATACGTTGGAAATTTAGGTTCAAAAATAAATACAAATGCGCCAGAATATGTTCCTGTTATTAATGATGATAATCAATTGTTTTTTACCTCACGAAGAAAAGACGTAAAAAAAGAAAAACGAAGTAAAATTGATGATAAATACTTTGAAAACGTATATGTTACTAAATTAGATAATGGCAGACCGCAAGCTATTAAAATTTATGAAATTCCTAAAAACGTACTGAAAACAAATACTAAAAAAAGGCATTTATCTATTATTTCTTCTACTGCCGATAGTAAAATAATGTATGTATTTCAAAAAAATAAAATATACGAAATTACAGCAGGTGCTGACAATAAAAAAAAGGTAAAAGCCTTATCAAAAAATGTAAATATTGATTTCTACCAAAATCATGCAGCTCAAAGTAAAGATGGTAAAACTCTTTTCTTTACGAGTGAAGATCCTATAGGATATGGTGGACTAGATATTTATAAAGCGGCTAAAGGTGCTGATGGAAATTGGGGAGTTCCTGAAAATTTAGGGAAAATAATAAATACAGAATACGACGAAGATTCACCGTTTTTATCTGATGATGGGCAAACTTTATATTTCTCATCAAAAGGACACGATGGGTTTGGTAATTATGATATTTATAAAAGTGCATTTAATAATGGAGTTTGGTCAACCCCTGAAAATTTAGGGCAACCAATTAATTCTGCAGGACATGATATTTTTATGATTCAATCTAAAACAAATGAGTTTGGATATTTTGCTTCATATAGAAAGGGCGGACTTGGAGATATGGATATTTACAAAATCACTTATCTTGATAAATTTAATAAAGAGTGTACAGAAAAAAGAAGTTCTCTATTATCTATTAATCCCTCATTGA
>JBILOV010000182.1:0-4911 GCA_044374335.1 Bacteroidia bacterium
GAACGAATTAACGGATGCTAAGTGTAACAAGAAAGTAATTCTTGAGCCTTTATTAATTTGTTTATCGCCTTATGCACCCCATATTACTGAAGAGTTATGGCATCAATTAGGGCACATTGAAAGTATTTCAACAGCACCTTTTCCAGACTTTAACGAGGCATATTTAATGGATGATACTATAAATTATCCAGTGTCATTTAATGGGAAGCTTAAGTTTACATTGGAGTTATCGGCAATTCTTACTATTCAGGAAGTAGAAGCAGAGGTAATGAAAAACGAACAAACACAAAAATTACTGGAAGGCAAACAGCCGAAGAAAGTAATTGTAGTTCACAAAAAGATTGTGAATATGGTAGTTTAATTTTTATAATTGAATGATACATTAGCTTTATTAACTAAAAAATTTAGTTTTATAAATAAGTATCGGATGTAAATTAAACCATATTCTACCTCAACAAAAAACTATCAAGCCCTAACCACTTTATTAGGGCTTTTAAAAAAGTGTTTTTTATTTTTTAAATACAACCATTTCTGTATTAAAAGTAACTCTAATAATTTCAGCAATTTTTTCAGAATATAAAGCTGGCACTTTAATTTTATGATCCGCCACTTTTACATCAAACTTAGAATCCATAACAATAGATTCCCCTTTAATTGTAATTGTACCAGTAATAGTTCTTGCTTGTTCAACACCATGCATATCTAAAGTTCCAGCCATGGTCACATTATAAGTTCCATCTTTTGTGTAATCAATGGTTTCTTTTATTTTTCCTTTAAAAGTAGCATAGGGAAATTTTTCAGATTCAATATAATTCTCATTATAATGTTCCTGCATAAATGCCGATTTAAAAACAAAGGCACTTTGTTGTGCTTTAATAACAAAATCACCCGTTTTTGGATTAAATACGGGCTTTGTAACCGAGTTAACAGCATCAATATTTTCAAGTGCTGTTTCACTAAAAAAACTAATCTTACATTTTTCTCCTACATATATTTGAGAGAATCCCGTTATACTATTTACTAGTAGACAAATTGCTAATACTTTTTTCATATGTAGATGTTTATTGTTTTGTAGTTGTCATATGGTTTAGCCAGTTTAATCTTTGGTGTTTGTGTTTCGGTAAACATGGCTATTTCATATGTAGATGTTTATTATTTTTTATTGTCATATAGTATAACCATGTTATCTTCATCTGTGTTTATGCTGGTCGCAACATGGTTATTTCATATTCTGTTTTAATTACCCTTCTTTATTTTTTCCTTGTAAACTGAATACACGTGAAATATTAAATCCTAAACGTATTCCCCAATTATCCCAAGATGTGTTAGTATACATAAAATATTGATCTTCTGTTAACCCAAATGAATTTGTTAAATGTATTTGAAACACATGTCCTCCTGTTTCTAAATCATATCCTATGCCAAAACTATCGTAATACTTTTCTTTACTGTATTTATTTAATCTTAAACCGTATTCTAAAGTAATTGCCTGACGTTTTGTAAACTTAAATCGGGTTACTGCTCCGGCTACAAAACAGTCGTTTTTGTCTGTAATTTTTTCTACTAAATTAACATGAACCATAGCAGCCGATAACTGTAATGAAAAACGTGAATTGAATTTTCTTCCAATCATAATTTGATTACAATAGGATAATCTATCTGAAATGTTTTGATATTTATTTTCGCCGTCAACAATTACATTTTGCATAAATGTATGATAGATACTCGAAAATAAGGTAACACTAAATGGCATACCGCCATCTTTAGTGGTTTGTTTTAATAAACGGTATTTTAAGAACCCATCAGCAATTTTTTTACCGGACGTTCTTCCTACACCAAACATTAAGCGACTACCATGACAGTATTCTAAAGCCAACCGAATATTTGCACCACCATCAACTCCCCAAGCATTGTAGGCTCCAGAATTAAAATCTCCAAAACGATGAGATATTCTAAAATCTAAGCTTCTTCGACTTAAAACCTCTACTGTATGAAAATTAATTAACCGAGTTGTTTTAAAGGTGGCAGATGCGTATTCTTTTTTTGGTTTCGCTTCTACCATACTTAATAAATCATCTGGGCTTTGAGCTGATACGGTAGTTGTGTATGCTATTAGTACTAGTAACGATATATATATGTTTTTCATATGTAGATTTTATTGTTTTTTAATTGTCATATGGTTTAGCAAGTTTATCTTCATTTATATTTGTGTTTTGGCAAACATGGCTATTTCATTTGTAGATAATTTTACTTAAACATGACTGTTCCAATAGCGACTTAATTATTTAGTGCGCCGGCAGCTGCCCATTTTTTAATTTTTGTAATATCGCAATCCGATAACTTGGGGCCACCTAAAGGCATATTCCCAGTATTCACTCTGGTGTATAAATCGCCTGATAATGCATAGGCCTGAACACTTGAATGATTCACCAAATCTCCGCTACCAGGGTTATGGCAACCCAAACACGCAGAAGATAATATTGGTTCAATTTGAAGTGAATAACTTATTACCCCGCTTGTATCACAACTATTATTACTTAACGCACTTTCTGGACGCAATTCTTTAAGGTTATCATAATAACAACTGTTTAAAAAACAAATTGTTCCAATAGATAAAATTGATACATATATTTTCTTCATAATTCGGAATTACTAATTGTTTTTAGCACCTTGTCCAATCCAAACATAAATTAACTGAATTTGTTTTTCAGTTAATGGACTATATGGTTTTCGAGGCATAATATCATTGTCATTTAAACTTTTTAAAGTACCATAAAGCTCGCTTTTTTCAGGGAAACCAGGCTCAATTCCTCCTTTTATTAAATCCGAATATGTTGTTAAAACAAACAGATCTTCATCTGGTTGTCCATTATTTCCATGACACCCGCTAAATGCACAATTAGAATTTATTATTGGTGCTATATCTTTAGAGTAACTAACTTCGGTTAAATTATTAAAATCAGTTTTATGTTTACAAGAAATAAGGGTAATAAACATTAAAAACAAATAGTTTCTAAATCTTTTTATAATTTGTGTCATAAACAAAGGATATTTTATTTTATTACTGTAAGTAAATTTAATGAAAATAAACGAAAAATGAAAACACATTTTTACTGTCTGCAAAAATCGCTTTCAATTGGTTTTGCTTTATAAACGCTTGTAAATAATAACTTAAAACAACTTTGTTTGTTTGTTTTCTGATAAAGCTTCTTTATACACTGCCAAAACTCTCAATCTAGCAGCGGCATGATCAACTATTGGTTTTGGATAATTTGGTGTATTAAATTCAGGTATCCATTTTTTGATATATTCATATTTTGGATCAAATTTTTTGGTTTGCTCCGTTGGGTTAAATACTCTAAAATAAGGGGCCGAATCGCAGCCACTCCCTGAGGCCCATTGCCACCCACCATTATTAGCACTTAAATCAAAGTCTAATAATTTTTGCGCAAAGTAAGCTTCACCCCAACGCCAATCAATTAATAAATCTTTTACTAAAAAACTCGCTACAATCATCCGTACTCGGTTATGCATAAAGCCGGTGGAATTTAATTCTCGCATCCCCGCATCTACAATTGGGAAACCCGTTTTTCCTTCGCACCATGCTTTAAATTCTGTTTCATTATTTCGCCAAACAATTCTATCGTATTGTGGCTTAAATGAATTTTTAGCTGAGTGAGGAAAATGATATAGAATAGTCATATAAAAATCTCGCCAAATCAATTCATTTAACCAAGTTTCATTTAAAACTAAAGCTTGCTTTGCTAAGGCTCTGATGCTTACTGTTCCAAAACGGAGATGCACACTTAATTTACTAGTACCATTTATTGCTGGAAAGTCACGTTGCTCCTTATAATTAGTAACTATAGATTTACTAATCGTTTTTGATGGGGTTTCTAATTCTGTTTTTTCAAATCCTAACTGTTGCAAAGTTGGAATTTGAAACGACTCTGATTTTAAAAAATTAGAAAAATATTTTTTATTTGGATATGGTTTAACATGATAATCGGTTAAACGTAATTTCCATTTACGGCTATATGGTGTGAACACCGTATAAGGTTTTCCATCATCTTTAGTTACTTCGTTCTTTTCAAAAATACATTGATCTTTGTATGATTTAAACAAGATTTTATGCTTCTCTAAAAACTCTTTTACCGCTAAATCTCTCTCATCTGCATAAGGCTCGTAATCATGATTGGTATAAACGGTAGTAATATTATATTCCTTTACCAATTCTTTAAAAACGTTTTCGGGTGTTGAATAAAATACTTTGATTGCGGAATTTAACTCGGTGAGTTTAGTGTTTAAATCCAAGATAGCATCATGAATAAACTCAACGCGTTTATCTTTTTTATCTTCTAATTTATCTAAGATGTTTTTATCGAAAATAAAAATAGGCAAAACAGCTGCATTGCTTTTTAAGGCATGATATAATCCGGCATTATCATCTAAACGTAAATCTCTTCTAAACCAAAAAATAGCTGCTGTTTTCATTATTTACTGAGTTTCTCAAAAATAACTCAAATATTTCATAAAAACGCCTGATTATAAATAAAATAAATTGACTAAAAGTACTCTAGCGCTTAAAATGGAGACAATGCATAAGATGATTTATATTATCAATACTTCAGAATAAAATAATATAACTGCTGAGTACAAGTGTGAATAAAATTGTGTTTTTAATAATTTGTATTTTTTAATCAGTATGTTCGATTTAGTTTAAAAGGGTATTGTCATTCCTAGTTTTATACTAACTTTCTTTCGTTTATTAAAATTCGATTTAACAACAAAAATTACAAAAACACTTTCACACATCTATTGCAATGGTTCTTTAGTTTTATCATATGATTCAATAACTGACAACAATGTTTGAGATTGATTAAAAATATCATCTAGATTACTTATTTCAAT
>JBILOV010000146.1:0-6212 GCA_044374335.1 Bacteroidia bacterium
GAGCGAACGTCATACAGTTCATGTTTTTCCATATATTATGTTATTAGCAAGTTACAGTTTAATCTATTTATATAGAAACTATTTCAAAAAAAGTATTTAGCCGTAAATCACTTTGTTTAGTAATATAAATCAATTTTAAAATCCAGCTTAAACCCCAATATTATTTAATTTTAGACAATAAATACTTGCCTAATTCGTTAGTTCAAAATATTGGCAACTTAAAAAAAAATTACGTAACTTTAAATTGATTATGAAGAACTTATTAGTTTTATTTTTTATTTCTATCACATCTATAAGTTTTGCCCAAATAGCAAAGTATAGTAACGAATTTTTAAGTGTTGGAGTAGGTGCGCGTGCTTTATCTATGGCAAATGCAAATGTGGCTTCCGTAAACGATGTAACAGCCGGTTATTGGAACCCAGCAGGATTACAATTACAAGGAAGCAGCTTACAGGTTGGATTAATGCATGCCGAATATTTTGCAGGAATTGCTAAATATGACTTTATTGGCGGTTCAAAACGCCTTGATAGTAATAGTGTTGCCGGCATTACATTTATTCGCTTTGGAGTAGACAATATTCCAAATACAACTGAGTTAATTGATGCAAACGGAAACGTTGATTATTCTCGGCTAAAATCATTTAATGCAGTTGATGTGGCAGTTCTATTATCATATGCAAGAAACATCACTAAATTTAAAGGATTAAAAATCGGTGCAAACGCAAAAATCATCAGAAGAAAGTTAGGCGATTTTGCAGGCGCTTGGGGCTTTGGCTTAGATGTAGGCGCTATGTATGATTACAAAAAATGGCGTTTTGCCGCAATGGCAAGAGATATAACTGGAACATTTAATGCCTGGACTTATAATTTATCCGATGATGTAAAACAAACGTTTGCTATTACGGGTAACGACATACCAAGCAACTCTATTGAAGTTACAGTTCCTCGTTTAATATTAGGCGCTACTCGAAACTGGTATGTTTGGAAAGACAAAATATCTATTGGAGGAGAAGTAAATTTCATTAATACATTTGATGGTAAACGTAATACGGTTGTTAAAACTAAATCATGGAGTATGGAACCCGCAATAGGTATAGAAGTTGGCTATAAAGGATTAGTTTATTTAAGAAGCGGTTTAGGAAATATACAAAAAGGAACAAATATTCAAGGTGCAAGTGTAACTACAGTGCAACCAAATATTGGCGTTGGTATAAAATATAAAATTTTTGGTTTAGATTATGCTATGACAAATATTGGAAACATTTCAACATCATTATATTCACATATATTTACTGTAAAAATTGACATCAATAAAAAATTAATAAAATGATAAAACGTCTATTCATTTTAGGCTTCTTGTTTTTTATTACAACTGTTTTAGTTGGTCAAAATTATGGAAACGAATGGATAAATTATTCTCAAAAACACTACCGCATAAGTATTCCGCAAACAGGGATTTATAGAATAAATTATTCTACACTTATTGCATCAGGAATTCCTCTTTCAACTATAAATCCTAAAAATTTTCAACTATTTATTAAGGGAGAAGAGCAATACATTACTATAAATGGTGAAGCCGATAATGTTTTTAATACGACTGATTACATTGAGTTTTATGCCGAAAAAAATAATGCAAACTTTGATTCCATAGCTTACGAAGGAATAACTAGGTTACCTAATCCATACATTCCATTATTTAATGACACTAATTATGCATTTGTTACATGGAATAACTCAATTAATAATAGAAGGGCTTTTTTAGAAACTGATGTAAATTTTTCAAGTTATACGCCTACAAATTATTTTTATTCGGAAAAAATCAGTACAATTTTTGATTCATATTCATTAGGTAATACTACTTTAAATGTGATATCTGATCCTCGATATGTAGTTGGCGAAGGCTACGGAAAATCACTTAATAATGGAGGAGTCATTCAATCAAATTTTGGCAATTTAAATGTATTTCCTTCATCTTCACTTCCCGTATATATTAAATCAAGTTTCTCTGGCACAAACGCCGTATATATTACCGGTGTTGGGTATGATCACGAAATAAAACTTGAATATCTAGATAATTTAAATAATTATGTCACATTAAATGACACGACTTTTTTTGGATATAGCCAACTATTAGTTGAAAAACAAATTACGTCAGATAAACTTCAAGATAATTCATTGGTAAAGGTTAGTAGTATAAATAATCCTTTATTTTTATCTGTTAATAATTCAACCAACGTTCATTACATGTATTTAAAATATCCACAAAAGCCAGATTTTTTAAATACGTCAGAGCAAACATTTTTTGTTGATGACAATTCACTTGGGTTAAAAACATATTTAGATCTTCAAAATGTAAATGTTGGCAATTCTCAAATTTTATTTTATGATTTAACAAACCATAAATTTATTTCCACTTCTGTTTCAGGAAACAATGTAAAGGCATTGATTCCTAATTCATTTTCTCAAAAAAAATGTTTTTTAACCACTACTGCAAATATTAAAACGATTAACTCATTAGTGCCGGTAAATCAAACAGGTTTTTTTGTGGATTACAAAACTACCAATACAGATTCTGCCTTTATTATAATTACTCATAAAAGTTTACAAACATCATCTAATTTATACAAACAATACAGAGAAAGTTCTGCTGGAGGTTCCAACAATGTTATCATGGCAGATATTGATGATTTATATGATCAGTTTGCTTATGGAAATATTAAAAACCCTTTAGCTATCAAAAACTTTTGTAAATTTTTAAGTGATAGTTTACCAACTCCACCAAAATATTTATTATTAATTGGTAAATCTATTAAAAATAAGGATGTCAGATTAAATAGTTCTAATTGGGTGAATTGTAAAGTTCCCACAATGGGAACTCCATCGTCAGACAATTTATTAACTACAGGAATTCACGGCTCAAATTCAACAACTCCTTTTATACCTGTTGGTAGGCTTTCAGCTACTAGTAATATTCAGGTAATAAATTATTTAGATAAGGTAAAAGAACATGAAGGGACTCTGCCGGATGGATTAGCATCACCACTTCCGCCTTTAGATTGGCATAAGCGTATTTTACATTTTAGTGGTGGTACTGATTTAAACCAGCAACAAGCATTTGGTGCTTATTTAGATGCATTTGGGAACATTATAAAGGATACCTTGTTTGGCGCACAAACTTTTAGTTTTGCAAAAACTACAACTGCCCCAATACAAATTACAGTAAGCGACTCAATTGAGCAATTGATAAACTATGGAGCATCGTTAATTACTTTTTTTGGGCATGGTTCAGTTACCGGTTTCGATCAAGCAATAGATGATCCTTCTGTATATAATAATCAAGGTAAATACCCATTATTTTTAGCAAACTCTTGCTATTCGGGAGATATTCATATTGCAAATACAACAAGTACTAGTGAGAAATTTACTTTAATAGATAAAAAAGGAAGTATTGGTTTTATAGCATCTTCATCTGCTGGTGTTGTAAATACATTGTATTATTTTTCTGAAGAGATTTATAAATCACTTGCATACGAAACCTATTACAAAGGAATTGGAGATGCCATAAAAAACTCTGCCTTTAAAACATCATCATTCAATAATCAACTTCAAGATATTACAAGTTTAGAAATGACTTTAGAAGGTGATCCTTCTATAAGATTAAATGGTTTTGCAAAGCCTGATTATGAAATAAAAAATTCGAGCGTTTATTTTAATACTGGTGCCTATTTAGATTCTATTGGAATAAATGTGGTTATCAAAAATAATGCAAAAGTAGTTCATGATACATTTATTGTAAGAGTGGAACATTACTTTCCTAATGGTGACTCTGCAGTTTATTTAAGGCGAATTAAAGCTCCCTTTAATAAAGACACCCTAAGTTTTTTTGTTGCCAAAGATTATTCAAAACATATAGGCTTAAATCATTTTAATGTATATATAGATGCATATACCGAAATTGATGAACTATTCGAAATCAATAATTCAACCAATGGCTTTGTTGATTTATTTATACCTGGCGGAGATGTGGTTCCGGTATTTCCATATAAATACGCTATAATTCCAAATACTTCTCAAATTACTTTAAAAGCTACAACTGCAGATCCTTTTTCGGCATCAACTAATTACAAAATTCAATTAGATACAAATGATACATTTACAAATCCAATAAATTCAACTGTAATAAATAGTGTTGGTGGAGTTATTAAATGGACTGTTAATTTACCTTTTGGGGATAGTACTGTTTATTTTTGGAGGATATCAAAAGATTCGATTTTACCAACGGACTTTACAAATTGGAGAGAAAGTTCTTTTCAAGTTTATGGGAATAAAAATGGTTGGGGACAATCTCATTTTCATCAATTTAAAAATGATGCTTACCAATTTGTAAAATTTAAAAGGGCTGAACGAAAATTTGATTTCCAAAATACCAAAAGTTCAATTTCATGTCGTAATGGGTTTTATTCAGTAATTCCATGGACTTCCATTCGGTACACCTTAAATAATATTGAAATGCATTTATTAAGTTGTTCATTTAATGGCTGGACTGTTGCCATTTTTGATTCTACCTCTGCACAACCAAAGCAAAGTATATCACCTTTAGCTCCAAACTCAGGATATACTGGCGCAGGTAATTGTCATTGCTATGGAGATAGGCCATTATATGCATTTGATTTTGGCGATAATACTTTTTGTGGAGCCACTCCTTCGTGGACTTTAAATTTATTAAACTTTATAAATGCCCAACCTATTAACACAAAAATACTAGCTTATTCTATTCAAAATCATAAATCTAAATTATTTCCACTTGCATTACAAAATGCCTTTAAAAGTTTTGGTAGCCAGTATATTGATGTTGTTGAAGACACTATACCGATTATTATTTATGGAAAAAAAGGCATGTCTCCTGGCCAAGCGAATGAAGTTATTGGTGCCTCATCAAAAGATATTTTATTACTGAATGACTCTATTCAATCAAATTGGTCAAATGGGTTTATTGCATCAGAAATAATTGGCCCTGCAACTAAATGGAATAGTTTACATTGGAGGCAGGAATCTTTAGAGTTTCCAAGTAAAGACAGCATTGTTCTTAAACTCATTGGAATTAAAACAAATGGTGCAAAAGATACTTTAGTAACTTTCTCAAAAGATAGTACTGATATTTATCATTTATCAAACTATGTGTCTGCCACCACATATCCAAAACTACAATTAATTGCATTCATGAGGGATGATGTATTTAAAACATCTGCGCAACTAAAAAAATGGCAAGTGTATTATGATCCTGTTCCTGAATGCGCTATTAATCCTCAACAAGGATTTTCAAATAATTCGACTTTGCAAGCATTACAAGAAGGTGATAATTTAATTGTTCATTTGCCAATAGAAAATATTGGTCAATTGCCATTTAACGATAGTTTAGTTGTTACATATTGGATTGAAGATGCGAATCGAATTATTCATCCATTACCACAAAAATTAAAAGTAAATCCATTTATTCCAAATCAAATTATTATTGATACAATAAAATTTAATAGTTTAAATTATCCCGGACTAAATTATTTATGGATTGACGTTAACCCTGAATTGAATTCAAAATATCAATTAGAACAATATCATTTTAATAATGTTGCACGAGTTAGTTTTAATGTTAGCAAAGATAATATCAATCCATTACTAGATGTAACCTTTGATGGTACCCATATTTTAAATGGAGATATTGTTTCGTCTAAACCTCATGTATTAGTTTCGCTAAAAGATGAAAATAAATTTTTAGCATTAAACGATACGAATGATTTTAAAGTATTTCTTAAATACCCAAACCAAACTAGCGAAAAACGGGTATTTTTTAGCAATGGATTACAGTTTACACCAGCTCAATTACCCAATAATTCATGTAAGATAGAATGGAAGCCAGAGTTTGCCGATGATGGAAAATATAAATTAATTGTTCAGGCATCTGACAGAAGCAGTAATGTCTCAGGTTCAACAGATTATACTATTCAATTTGAAATTATTAATAAACAAACGGTAACAGAAGTTTTAAATTATCCAAATCCATTTAGTACATCTACACGCTTTGTATTTACATTAACTGGTAGCGAAATCCCAGATATTTTTACCATTCAAATTATGACTATTACCGGCAAAGTAGTTAAAGAAATTAATAAAACAGAACTTGGTAATTTACGCATAGGTCGTAATATCACTGATTA
>JBILOV010000047.1:0-11306 GCA_044374335.1 Bacteroidia bacterium
TGCCTGGGATGGTAAAGATGAGTTTGGTGATAAATTAGCAAACGGAGTTTATTTGTATAGAGTGATTACTCGTCATAACGGGCAAGCGGTTGAGAAAAACCAAACAGATGCTGATGCATTCTTTAAAAAAGGAATTGGTAAAATGGTTATCATCCGATAAATAGTTTTTATCGGATGATATTATTGGTTTCCAAAAGCCCATTTTTTATTAAAAACAGTTTAAATTTTATATTTATCTTTGACCTCTATGGAAAAAAGAGTTCGTTTGCGTTTTGCACCAAGTCCAACTGGTGGCTTACATATGGGCGGTGTACGTACTGCGCTATTTAGTTATTTATTTGCCAAAAAACACGGAGGTGATTTTGTATTACGTATTGAAGATACAGATCAAACACGTTATGTAAATGGCGCTGAAGAATACATTATTAACGCTCTAAAATGGTGCGGAATAGAACCAAACGAAGGTGTTGGTTTTGGTGACGGCCCCTACGCACCATACCGTCAAAGCGAGAGAAAAGAATTAGGTATTTATAAAAAATATTCTGATCAATTAATTGCTTCCGGTCATGCTTATATTGCTTTTGATACTTCAGAGGAGTTAGATGAAATGCGTAAACGTTTGGAAGCAGCAAAAGTTGTTGCCCCTCAATACAATGCTATTACTCGTCAAAACATGCGTAATTCAATAACATTGCCAGAAGATGAAGTAAAAAAATTAATGGATGCCGGAACGCCTTTTGTTGTGCGTTTAAAAGTTCCACGTAACGAAGAAATTCGTTTTCATGATATTATTCGTGGCTGGGTTACAGTAAACTCAAGCCAAGTAGATGATAAAGTTTTGTTAAAATCAGATGGTATGCCAACCTATCATTTGGCACATATCGTTGATGATATTGAAATGAAAATTACTCATGCGGTTCGCGGCGAAGAGTGGTTACCAAGCGCTCCTTCTCATATTTTAATTTATCGTTTTTTGGGTTTAGAAGCAGATATGCCTTTACTAGCTCATTTACCGTTAATTTTAAAACCGGATGGCAATGGAAAATTATCAAAACGCGATAAATCGGGCCTTCCAATGTTTCCAATTAATTGGCATGATGAACGTACAGGAGAAAGCTATATTGGCTACAAAGAATCTGGTTTTACAGCAGATGCTTTTATAAATATGTTGGCACTTTTGGGTTGGAACCCTGGCGATAATCGTGAAATATTAACAAAAGATGAATTAATAAAAGAATTTTCTTTTGAACGTGTAAATAAATCAGGCGCCAAATTTGATCCTGAAAAAACAAAATGGTTTAACCAACAATATTTACGTATGCAATCAGACGATCAATTGGCAGCATCTGTAACACCTTTGTTGGAAGCAAAAGGGATTAAAAAAGATACAGCTTTTGTAAAAGAATTTTGTAGGTTGGTAAAAGAAAAAGCTCATTTTGTTACTGAATTTTACGATTTAGGTTCTTACTTTTTTATTGCTCCAACAAGCTATGATGAAAAAGTAATGACTAAAAAATGGAATGAAAATTCAAAAGCTACTTATACAAAATTAACTGAAAAATTAATGGGTTTAGATACTTGGACAATTGACTCAATTCATAATCAATTTACAGCAGTTGAACCTGAGTTAGGCAAAATTGATATGCAGTTAGTACGCGTATTAACAACTGGTGTTGCTGGTGGAGCACAATTATTTGATATGTTGGCTTTATTAGGGAAAGACGAAGTTATTGGTCGATTAAAAATTGCCTTAAATTCTTTGTCATAGTGGAATTATACTCTGATGATTATTTTATGAACGAAGCGTTGAAAGAAGCTCGCAAAGCTTTTGATGCGGATGAAGTTCCAGTTGGTGCAGTCATTGTAGCTGATAATAAAGTAATTGCAAGAGCTCACAATTATACAGAGCGGTTGATTGATGTGACGGCTCATGCTGAAATGCAAGCCATAACTTCGGCCGCTAACGCCATTGGAGGAAAATACTTAAATGATTGTACGCTATACGTGACTTTAGAGCCTTGTTTAATGTGTGCAGGTGCGTTACACTGGAGTCATATTACAAAAATTGTTTATGGTGCCAGTGATGAAAAAAAAGGATTTAGTAAAATAAATCAAACTGTTCTTCATCCCAAAACAACTATTATTAAAGGGGTTTTAGAAAATGAATGCTCATTAATATTAAAAGATTTTTTTCAAACTAAAAGAAAATAAAAATGAATTTAGATTTAAAACATAAACAAGCTATCGTTTGCGGAAGTACGCAAGGAATTGGTAAAGCAATAGCATTAGAGTTAGCAAATTTAGGAGCTAGCGTTACTTTAATTGCACGTAACGAAGAAGCTTTAAAAGCAACAAAATTAGAATTAAATACAAGTGCAGGCCAACTTCACTCGTACTTATGTGTAGATTTTAGCAAGCCTGAAGAATTAAAAAACATTGTGGACGCTTATTTACAACGTCAACCCATAGTTCATATTTTGATAAATAATACTGGTGGTCCAGCTGCAGGCCCAGTTCATTTGGCAAAAACAGAAGAGTTTTTATCAGCATTTAATAACCATTTAATTTGTAATCATATTTTAGTACAAGCCTGTATTGAAGGAATGAAAAATGCAAAATACGGACGAATTATTAATATCATTTCAACTTCTGTAAAACAACCTTTAGCAAATTTAGGTGTATCAAATACAATAAGGGCTGCTGTTGCTAATTGGGCAAAAACTTTAGCGGGCGAATTAGGTAAATTTAATATCACTGTTAATAATGTTTTACCAGGCGCAACATCAACTGTTCGATTAAAAACAATTATCGAAAATAAGTCCACTAAAACAGGGCATCCTTTAGAATCAGTTACAAATGAAATGATTTCAGAAATACCTATGGGACGATTTGCTGAAGCATCTGAAATTGCTAATGCTGTAGCCTTTTTAGCGTCTCCTGCTGCTTCTTATATTAATGGAATTAATTTGCCTGTTGATGGAGGTAGAACCGGCTGTTTGTAGCATCATAAAAAAGCTTTAATAAATTAAATAGTAATCCACTTTTTTTGATTATTTCTTTGTGGTTATTTAACAGATATTCTTATCCGGTATTTCATTAAATCTCAACTATTTAATATTATATTTGTTTCTGTTTATTACCGAATTAAAACAAATTTATGAAGATTATTATCCCAATGGCTGGAAAAGGTAAACGTATGAGGCCTCATACATTAACTGTTCCCAAACCACTTATACAAGTTGCCGGCAAACCTATAGTTCAACGATTAGTTGAAGATATTACTAAAGTTTGTGGTGAAAAGGTAGATGAAATTGCCTTTATTATCGGTCCTGATTTTGGAAAAGAAGTTGAAGAAAATTTAATTAAAATTGCGCAAGATCAAGGCGCAAAAGGTACTATTTGCTATCAGGAAAAAGCTTTAGGAACTGCACATGCTATTATGTGCGCTAAAGAATCAATTTCAGGAAAAACGGTGGTTGCTTTTGCAGATACTTTATTTAAAGCAGACTTTGTGATGGACACTAATCAAGAAGGTGTAATTTGGGTACAAGCAATTGAAGATCCTCGCCAATTTGGTGTAGTAAAATTAAATGATGCAGGTGTAATTACTGATTTTGTTGAAAAGCCGGAAACATTTATAAGTGACCTGGCCATTATCGGCATTTATTATTTTAAAGATGGAGATAATCTTAAAAAAGAATTGCAATATTTATTAAACAACAATATTACTGAAAAAGGCGAATTTCAATTAACTAACGCGCTTGAAAACATGAAGCAAAAAGGCATTGTGTTTACGCCTGGTAAAGTTACAGAATGGTTAGATTGTGGCAATAAAGATGCAACCGTTTATACAAATCAACGTGTTTTAGAATTCAACATTGGAACAACCGAATTAAAAGGTAAAAACAGTCTTACCGAAAATAGTACCATTATCGAACCTTGTTATATTGGAGATAATGTTACAATTAAAAACTCTGTAGTTGGACCTCATGTATCTATTGGCGCTGGAAGCTTAGTAAGTAATGCCATTGTAAAAAATAGTATTATTCAATCCAATACTAAATTAAGTAACGCCATAATTGCCAATAGTATGATTGGAGAAGGTGCTGAAGTAACCGGAAAGACCTTAGACTTAAGTATGAGTGATTATACAACTATTACTTTTTAATAATACAAATTTATCTTTTAAAGAAAATCTATTTTCGATTAGCCGACATGGCTATGCAATAAAAAATTGAAATCTAAAACATATATATATTTAAATTTACTGCTATGTTTATTAGTTGTTTTTAGCTCCTGTAAATCAAAAAAGCAAATTACCAAAACAAGTGAAAGTAAAACTAACAACATTTCTGAACAGAATCAAATTACTTTTGCTTATAGTTTTATAGAAGGTTGTAAAGAAAGAATGAAAGGTAATATCGAACTTGCAGAAAACAAGTTTAAAGAATGCTTAAAATTAGATCCTTCATCTGCTGCTGTAAAATACGAATTAGGAAATATATACAGGTATAACGGTTTTTACGACATCGCACTAAAATATGCAAAGGAATGTGCCGCTGCTGATCCAAAAAATGAATGGTACCAATTATTATATATTGAATGCTTACACAACAAGCGTATGTTTGAGCAAGCAGGTGAAATTTATTTAAAGCTTATTAAGTATTATCCTAACCGCCCGGAATTTCTAGAAGGCTTAGCGGCAGAATATATGTATAGCGGCAATTATGAAAAATCATACAAAGCCTATGATGACTTAGAAAAAAAATTTGGGCAAAATGAAACATTTACTTTAAACAAGATTAAGCTACTTAAACAACTCGGAAAAAATACTGAAATAGAACTTGAATTTAAAAAACTCATTGCTTCTAATCCTATTGAAGCAAGATATTATACTTACTTAGCCGAGTTTTATCAACAAACAAATCAAAAAGATAAAGCAATGAATACTTATCAAGAAATTTTGAGAGTTGATCCTAAAAATCCATTTGTTCATTTAGCTTTAGCAGAATATTATAAAGGTGAAGATGATAAGGAAAATGTTTATAAAGAAATAAAAATTGCATTTGAAAATCCAGACTTAGACGTTGAAACAAAAATAAAAATTTTAGCTTCTTATTATGAAATATCCGAAGTTGATGAAACCTACAAGCAACAAGCATATGAACTTTGTATTATTGTTTTAAAAATACATCCAAGTTCTGCTGACGCTCATAGTATTTATGCTGATTTTTTAATTAAAGATAAAAACTTAAAAGAGGCTCGTAACGAATATGAAACAGCTATTAAGTTTGATAAAAACAATTTTGCAATTTGGAATCAGTTAATGATTGTTGAATCAGAATTGGGAGAATATATAGCTTTAGAAGCTCACAGTACAGAATCAATAGACTTATTTCCAAACCAATCTTTACCCTATTTTTTTAATGGAATCTCAAACATAACTCTTAAAAATTACACTAAGGCAATTGCATCCTTAAATGATGGGTTAGAGTTTGTTATAGAAAACAACCCACTACTTTTACAATTTTATTCAAATTTAGGTGAAGCTTATAATTATATTAAAGAATTTGAAAAGTCCGACAAAGCCTTTGAAGATGCCCTAAAAGTAGATCCTGATAATTCATCCATTTTAAATAATTACGCTTACTATCTCTCCTTGAGAAAAGATAAATTAGAAAAGGCGGAAAAGTTTTCGAAAAGAAGCAACGAATTATCTCCCAATAATAGATCTTATATCGACACTTATGGATGGATTTTATACCAGTTGGGAAAATATAAAGACGCAGAAATTTGGTTAGCTAGAGCTTCGAAAATGGGAAACAAAAGTGCCGTATTATTAGAGCATTATGGAGATGTGCTTTATAAATTAAATAAAACAGAAGAAGCCGTTAATATTTGGAAAGAAGCAAAAATTGCTGGGCAAGGTTCTGAATTTTTAGATAAAAAAATAGCTGAAAAAACATTAAATGATTAAAAAATATCATATTTATTTACCGATATTGAGCATGATAAGCATCTTGTTTTTTGGCTTGTCATGTAAATCAAAAAAAAACATACAACAAACTACTACTGTACAAACTGAGGACACTATCGGCAAATGTCGTTTAACCTTTAAAACAGCTAAATCGCTTTCAAAACATATTAAAGAAAACGAATTAAAATATAATTGGCTATATACAAAGGCTGACGCTGAAGTTAATATTGATGGCGAGGCGCACAATTTGGACATCAGAGTAAGAGCAAGAAGAGATAGTGCTATTTGGATTTCAATACAAGCAGTTGGTTTGATTGATATTGCTAAATTATTAATCACCAAAGATTCTGTTAAAATGGTGGTATATGTAAAAAAGCAATTTTTTAAAGGCGATTTTAACTACATCAATCAATTATTAAACGCCGATTTAGATTTTGATCTCATACAAGCAGCTTTAATTGGAAACAGTGCTGATTTTGATGATGATGACAGTAAAATGAAACCCGTTATTGATCGAGATAATTGCCATTATTTGTTAAGTACCGAACGTAAACGTAAGTTACGCCGTATAAGCAGTGGACAGGATTCATTAAAACGTTCTTTACAAACTATGAGATTAAACCCTGAAAATTTTAAAATCATCAATAATGATTTTGAAGATGTTTCAACTAATAGAAGTTTTCACGCCAAATATGATAAATTTTTTGCCTCAGATTCTGTTTTTGCACCACACAATGTTAATATTGAGATAAAGGCAGAGAAGAAAATAGACCTTAAAATTAACTATGTTCGCATTGAGATAAATCAACCTCAAAAATTAACACTGAATATTCCAAAAAGCTATGAACAAATACCTATTAAAAAAGAGCAACATTAGCATTTATATATGCTTAATTTTCTTTTTTAGTAGTTTATATAATCCGTTTTTTTCTCAAACAAAAACCCAATCATCACAAAAAGATTTACTAAGTAAAAAAAATCGGTTGAATGATGATATCAAGCAACTGAATTCTCAATTACGCCAAACCAAGGCAAGTAAAAAATCACAGATAAATACGATTGTAGTTATTAATACAAAAATTAAAGTACGTGAAGAATTAATTAGTACAATAAATAATGAGTTGACGGAAATAAATTCTGTAATCAAAAATAATATATCTGAAGTAAATTTATTAAAAGCTAGTTTAGAAAAACTAAAAGGGGAATACGCCAAAATGATTTATTTTGCACAGCGTAATCAAGACTCTTACACAAAAATCATGTTTTTATTTTCGGCAGGTAATTTTAATCAGGCATATATGAGGATAAAATATTTTCAGCAATATGCCACCTTTAGAAAAAAACAAGCGAATGAAATAATAGCAACACAGGTTGTATTAACTGGTAAACTGAAAGATTTAGAAGAAAAAAGGCATGAAAAAAATGTTTTGCTAGGCTCCGAAAAAGATGAAAAAATACAACTCGATGGAGAAAAACAACAACAAGAAATTGTTTTAAGTGAATTACAACAACAAGAAAAAGAATTAAAAGCAGAACTCGAAAAGAAAAAACGTGATGCGGAGAATTTACAAATAGCTATTAAGCGATTAATAGAAGCTGAAATAAAACGTAAAGTTGAAGAGTCAGCTAAAATTGCAGCCGAAAAATTAGCAAAGGTTGATAAGGCAGAAAAAAATAAAACAAAAATAAAATCATCCAAAACCAAAACAGCTGAAGCTAAAGTTACCGCACCCGAATTAACAGCAGAAGCAGAAGCTGTTGGGGCTGATTTTTCGAGTAGTAGGGGCAAACTACCTTGGCCAGTAACTAAAGGCGTAATTTGTCAGCCATATGGAGAATATGAGCATCCGGCAATTAAAGGTTTTATGATGAACAATAATGGTGTGGAGATATGCGCTAACAAAGGCTCACAGGCACGCTCTATATTTTCTGGAGAAGTTACCAGTATTGCAATTTCACCAACTGGTGGTAAATTAATTATTATAAGACATGGAGAATACTTAAGTGTATATAGTAACATTGGAGATGTATTCGTAAAACAAGGCGATAAAGTAACTATTAAACAAGCTATTGGAACCATTTTGGATGAAGATGGTAAAACTAGTATGAACCTACAAATTTGGAAAGGCCAAAAAACAACTGATCCAAGTGGCTGGTTATTTAATGCAAGGTAATTCATATTAAAACTCTGTTATCGCCTATTTAAATTTATAGGATAAAAATGGAATTTGTAATAATTAAATGCTAATAAAGTTTAAGGTTCAAAGTACGATTACATTTTTTGTCAAGTACATGGAAAGACCTTTTTTATATTATCTTAAAATTCAAAGGATACATTTCAAATAGTTTTTTTAAATCTATTTCACATTTTTGTGCAGCAGTAGCTTTTTTATTTATAATACTATCATTATATAATTTGTCGGTTAGTTTAATCCCACCTAAATAAAATTTTTGAGTTAACATTAACCCTAATGCAGCAGCATTAAAATACAAATTGCTTTTAATTAATTCATAAACCATAAATGCCACACCTGCATTTAATAATAATGAAGCAGTTGCTTGCTTGGGTTTATTTAATGCAAGCATTCCTGAACCCGGTAAAACTCCAGAAGCAATAAGATACATATTTTTGTTTTTTTTAGATATATTAAGTGTTGCTTGATAGCAAGTAAAATTATTTACTACTGCAATCTCAAAGTTTTGGCACGATAAATAATTTTTAAGTTTTGTGCTGTCTAGATTCATGTAAATTAAACCACCAAGTAATTTTGTATGAATGGTCGTATCCTTCGTATTTATTTTTGTGTAATTTTGATAGTAATGCACAGCTCTGTTATAACGCTTGTGAAGTGTGTTTAATAAAGTTAAATTCCAAAGATAGTTTGACTGAGTAACACTATCTTTAATTAAAGTCCAGTCACATCTCTCTGTTTCATTCAGAACTCGATTGTCACTTTTATTTTGTGTAAAATAAAGGTTAATTTTTTGAAGAATTATGGCAGCTTTTGCTGTATCATTTACCTCATTATAAATTTTTTCTTCTAAACGTAATAATTCCGAATCGAAATTTTGTTGAGAAAAAAGACAATTAGTATAATGAAGCAGGATAATTAATATTATAATATTTTTCAGCATCTATTAATAATTGTTGCTTTCGTTGTTTTTTTAATTTTACTA
Organism: Bacteroidia bacterium; assembly: GCA_044374335.1. Taxonomy (GTDB): domain Bacteria; phylum Bacteroidota; class Bacteroidia; order B-17B0; family Aurantibacillaceae; genus UBA4416. The sequence continues at coordinate 9,155 of JBILOV010000047.1, forward strand.
AATCGTTAAAGCTGCCATAAATGTTACTAATATAAAATAATCCAAATAGTGAAACAGAAAAAATAGAGAATCCATTTTTAACCCCATATTTTTTAATGCTTTCATATGATTGGTAACCATATATTCCATGAGAAAAAAAAGTGATTGCTGCTGAGTTAGGTTGTTGACCATACAATTTTCCAAGTCCTGGTATGAAAGCGGATAAGCAAGCAGCAAGAATTGGACTTTTACTCCGCAGTTTACGGTATTTTTTTAAATCACTTGTTAATTGCTTATTCATAAAAATTGGCAGTGGTTCTTCCTTCTGCATATAGTTAAAGAATTTTAAAACCTGCAGATGAACTGTGTCTGATGATATATTTTCTGCAAACCACTCTGCTTGAAATTTTTTATTTGAATTAGATAAAAAATAATAGTCAGTGTATCTCAAGGCATTAGTGTCTTTATTATAAATCTGTGAAGACAAATTGTAATGCTTGAAAAATAAGGAATCTTTATGTTGTTGCAAAAAAAGTTTGGCGTACAAGTAGTTTAATGAATCCGCATTATTCTTATATTGTTCTAATGTTTGCAAGTAATAATGGTATTCAGCATGCAGGTTATTTGTTTGTAAATGTTTTACAAACTGATAATTAATTTGTGCATTAATTTGTAATGTAGAACAGATAAAAAAACTTAATAGTACTAGTTTCATTTATTCTATGGCATTATTAATTTTACCTTCATTTGTTATTTTGTAGTAAGGATAGTCATTTATAATACTGCCCGAACAATTCCCTAATTGATCTAATCCACTTAAAACACCTATTAACAATCCCTTTGTTGCAATTTCCTTTTTCATATTTTCAGAGCAACTTATTTGATATTGGCAATTTGCCTGTATCTGCTCTGATAAGATGTTTTGATAAAAATAGAGTAAGCCTCCTGAAATATAATGTAATGGATTTATTTTAGTATAGAGGGAGTTTTTCTGTTTTAGAAAAGTTCTTTTTTTTGCAGTGCTCATTCGAAATTCCGAATAATTATTTTCTATAATAATTGTACTGATATCGACTTGTTTTTGAGAAAATAGCTGTGTTGTCAAAAATAGTATAATTCCTAAAAAAGTGCTAAAATGCATCGTTGTATTCTTTTTTGTTTAAATTTACCAAAATATTACTATTATTGTTCATGTACCGCCTCTTATTATTTTTTTCTATTTTTTCCTTTGCATTAGCAATACAAGCACAAGATGTTTTGTACTTTGACAAAAAAGGCAGAGTCTCCTCACAAGAAGAAGGTTATTATAGTCGTAAAAATGAGTCAGGTAATTTTTATAAATCAACTTATGTAAATGGCGGTGGTCTTTATTTTGAAGGCGAGATTCTGCAAGCAAGTAATTCTGATGAAAATTTAAACATATATAGCGGTAAGTGTAAATGGTATTATAAAAACGGCAATGTAAAGTTGTTAAAAACATTTGGAATTGATGGTATAGAGGAAGGTATATCATACCATTATTATGAATCAGGAAAAATTTGGAAGGAAACTAATTACGTAAAAGGTATTATTAAAGACAATAAGTATACTGAATATTCAGAAGATGGACGAAAGAACAGGATATTTGAAGATAATTTTAATAATAATTCAAATGATTGGGATTTGTATGTAAGTGATAAAAGTGCTTCCAAAATTAGTAACGGTGTTTTTGAGTTAAGTTCTTTTACAAAAGAAGGTACCTCGCGTTATATCAGTGCTAGTGGTAATAGCGAAGACATTATCATTGAGGCAACTTTTGATTTAGAGAAATTATCCAATAATCAAAAAACTGGATTTTTATTTGGATTTAAAGATTGGGCAAATTATAATTACTGTTTAATTTCCAATCAAGGCATTAATGTGGGTTTTGTTTATGAAGGAATTTCTTCAAACAAAGTTGATGGAATGTATGCAAGCAGTTTAGAAAAAAATAAAAAAAATAAATTAAAAATTATTACTTCCGAAGACAAAATTATTTTTTCAATAAATGGAGAAATTCAATATTCCTGCCAACGCATGTCTATGCTAGGTTCAAATATCGGATTTGCTATTTCAGGTAAAGGCTCTGTAGTTATAGATGATTTTATCTATAAAGAGGTAGATTATAAAAATAGTATGGTAACCACTTCAAAAT
>JBILOV010000281.1:0-2956 GCA_044374335.1 Bacteroidia bacterium
GTAATAATTAATAGAGCTGCCACAAAAAAAGAAAATATCATTAAAGTTTGGTTTTGGTTTTTTAACACTAAATTTAAAAAAAAGGGGAAGCTTACACCTGCCGTCATGGATGATAAAGAAACATACTGTGTAGCTAATAAAATTATTAAAAAAACACCCATTACCATTAAACTAGTTATAGGAGTTAAGCAAATAACTACTCCTAAAATAGTTGCAACACCTTTTCCGCCTCTAAACCCAGCAAAAATAGGAAAAACATGCCCCATCAAAGCTGCAATTCCCAAACCAAGTTCTAAGGTTACAAATTCGTTACTGTCAAATATAAACGGAGAAAAATGGGCTAATAAAACTGCTAATGTTCCTTTTACAATATCAATGGCTAATACTGGAATGCCTGCCTTTTTGCCTAAAACTCTAAAAGTATTTGTTGCACCTGCATTTCCACTGCCAAACTCTCTAACGTCAATTCCATAATAACGCTTTCCCCACCACACAGCCGTAGGTATTGATCCTAAAAAATAGGCTGCAATAAATAGTGTAATGATGATTGTTGTTTCCAAATTGTTTAAGATTTAGTAATACAAATATAACATTATATTAAAAAAACATAATACCTAAACATTTTAGGATGTGTAAAGATTTAAACAGTATTTTGTTAAAACCTCTTTAAAACCGATTTTTGATTGGTTAATTAAGTAATTTTTATTGTTTTTCATATGTAGATATTATTGTTTTTAAGTTGCCATAACTTGTCCCGAACTTGATTCGGGATGGTTTAGCCAGTTTATCTTCATTTATGTTTGTGTTTTGGTAAACATGGCTATTTCATATTTGGAAACTCTATTTTATTAATTATCAGCTTTATTACACTAACATATTTATCTGAATTATTTTTCCTCAATTGCAAAATTTATGGTATTTTCACACCTCTTTTATGATAAGTTATATTAATGGCCAAATAGCCGAACTAAATCCTGCTTTGGCAGTTATTGAAGCCAATGGGGTAGGGTATGGCTTGTTAATTTCATTAACTACTTATAGCCAAATACAAGGAAAACCTACAGCAAAATTGTATGTAGAAAGTGTTTATATCAGGGATGATAACCCTAGATACTTTGGATTTGCTGATATCGAAGAGCGCGACTTGTTTCGGAAGCTTATTTCTGTATCTGGCGTTGGTGGCGGAAGTGCCATATTAATGCTTTCATCTTTAAGCGCACCTGAAATTGCTGGGGCAATTAATACAGCTAATGTGGCTCTATTAAAAAGTATTAAGGGAATTGGTGAAAAAACAGCACAACGCATTGTGGTTGATTTAAAAGGAAAAATGGGAAAACATGAAGGCGGTATTTCTCAAATTTTAAATCCTTCGTACAATAAAAACAAAGAGGAAGCGTTAATGGCTTTAATTACTTTAGGATTCCCTAAATTAATTGCCGAAAAATCAATTGAAAAGGTAATTAAACAGCAAGGTATTTCTACTGATAATGTTGAACTGCTGATAAAATCAGCACTTAAAAATATGTAATTTATAGCGTGGTAAAAGGGGTAGTTAAATTTCTTCTTGTAGGTTCTGTATCGGTTGGATTAATGAGCGTTGTAATTGGTTCAAAAGCCAAAAATGCGCCATTAAGTAAACCGCATTATCTGTATAGCCCAATTTTACAAGCAGATTCGCCTATTGTTACTAAAGATGATTTACCTTTTAAGTTTAATGATAATAATGGAGGGCAGCCCAATTTTGATGATAAAAGTGGTTTATACCTAAGCAATCCATCAAACATAAAAACTGAAACTAATTACAATACACAAACTGGAAATTATGATATTACCCAAAAAATTGGGGATATGGATTATCGCCCAGAAACTTATGTAGAGTTTAAAGATTATCAGGATCAATTATTTAAAGATGCAGTTAAAAATCATTGGAAGTCTAAAATAAAAGCCGAAGACCTTCAAAATCAAACAAAAAAAGGTACGATTCCTAAATTAACGATTAATAGCGAAATTTTTGACCGAATATTTGGAGGAAATCAGGTTGATATTAAACCTACTGGAACGGCCGAATTAATTTTTGCATTAAATCGTAATAAAACATTAAATCCTGCCATTCCCCAGCGTCAGCAAAAGGTTACAAATTTTGATTTTAACATGCGTATTCAATTAAACTTAATTGGAAAAATTGGAGATAAGTTAAAAATAACCACCAGTTATAATACCGAAGCCTCATTTGATTGGGAAAATCAAATGAAATTAGAATATACAGGATATGAAGATGAAATAATTAAAAAAATTGAAGCTGGTAATGTTACTTTGCCTTTAAATAGTTCCTTAATACAAGGAAGCCAAAGTTTATTTGGAGTTAAAACACAATTGCAATTTGGCAGGTTAACAGCAACTGCTTTATTTTCTCAACAAAGAGGAAAAAAACAGGAAGTTTCAGTTCAAGGAGGTGCTCAAACTATGTATTTTAATGTAGCCGCTGACAACTATGAGGTAAACAAACATTATTTTATGGGTCATTTTTTTAGAGATAATTATGACAATTGGATGGCTACATTACCTGTGGTAAATACACCAATTATTATTACTAAAGTAGAGGTTTATATTTCTAATCAAACTGGTAGTTCGGAACAAGTTAGAGGAATAGCTGCATTTTCGGATTTAGGGGAAGATCAAGTACATGTTAATCCTAGCTTAAATAACCATCTGGCATTACCTACCGGAACATTTGCATGTCAACCTCCAGGATCCCAGTATATTATAGCAGACAGTATTGGAGAAAACCCTCACAATGGGGCTAATAGCCTGTATAGCATTTTAACTAATTCAGTAAATGGTTTAATTGCTGTAAGAAGCAATACTTTACAGGCAATAAACTCCATTTTACAGTCACCACCTCCAAGCGGGCCAAATTCTTGTAATTCAAATGGTCAATTCATGATTGCTTCCAGAG
>JBILOV010000183.1:0-4861 GCA_044374335.1 Bacteroidia bacterium
CTTATTTTTTTTACATCATTTGTATTGTCAGCACTAAATGCCAATTTCGACATTGGAATGCTTACATAATACTCTTCATATTTTAATCCTAGCGTTTTCATGTACAATTCTGCTTCTGAATAATTATTGTAATATTCTTTTTCAGCACTTTGTAAGTTTATAATTGAATCTAAATTTTGTTGGTACCATTCTTTAATCGATGAAAATCCATGATGGCTGTCGAGGTATTCTAGTATTGATTTTACTTCGCTTGTTAATGAATCATTTAATTTGCTTTCATTCTCAAATTCGTTATCTGAATATAAATTTGGTAAACTATCTTTTATCCAATAGGTTTCATTTTTCACTTTGTTATTTTCTATAACACCTGCATTTTCTAGAATATTTTTAAGTCTATTTACTTGAGATGTTTCGCTGAAAGAAAACATCCCCCAAGGACCAAATGAAACTATAATTAATAGGCAAGCTAGCGAAGTTGGTATAAATTTAATATTTGTTTTGCCAATGGCAGTATATAAACATACAATAGAAAGCCACACTCCCAAAAACAATATTACGTATCTGTTGATGGTTATTCCATAATCTCCAACACGCATAAAAATGGCGATAAATAAAATAATTAAAAGTGGGAATAATATAAAATAATAAACTTTAGATGATTTTTTAATCCAACTATTACCCTCTTGATTACCATATGGATGCAGTAGAAGAAAGGTAAGGATGCCGAGCACCGAAACACAAATAATGAGATATGAAACAATTCCTTTTGGCCAATCCCATAATAACAAAATTTTTGTACCATAGCTGTAAAGTATAAGGATATACAATCCAAGTAGTGGTAATAAAACAAATTGCGAAAATGTTTTTAGTGCTTTTGGATATTCAAAAATTTGCTCTAAGGAATCAAAATCATTTGGTATTCCTGAAACAAAAAACCAGGTATTAAAAAATCCAATTAAAACAATCCAAATTTCAAAATAGAGCTCTGCGGGGACACCAATATCAAAAAGGAGTTTTAAAGATGTAAGTGCTATGGCTAATCCAATAAAAATAAAAGCAGAGTATAAAATGGAAGCTAAAAGACGAATAAATAGAATTTTATTATAGTGCCAAAAGCCATTTAATTGTTTGCTAAATACAAAAGGAACAAAAGATACTAAAAGATGGCAAGTAATATTATACATCACATATTTAATATATGGCAGTGAGGTGCTGTGTGTTGATATAGCGTTAGGTAAAGTAAAAAAGATGACAACTAAAATACATGCTGCTAGAAAGTTAATAATGTTAGTGGTTTTACTATTAAATCCTTTTTTATTAGAAATGATAGTTGTACAAAAAAATAATGGTATACCTATACTTGCGCACAACATTACATTAATATAAGGCAACATTTTACTGTCAGATTTTCCATTTTCAACAAGGTAGATAGCCACAATAACGGATATCAAAGAACATAAAATAGTTAAAGGAAATTTGATTAAAGAATTTTTAGCACTAGTAATAAGGTAATTAATTGAAGGAAGTTTCATTGTAATACTATTTAGTTATTGTTGCATAATAAAAAAGCTGCTCGTTAAGCAGCTTTTTAGTTTAGTTTTTTACTCCTTGTGGTTGTGCCGGTGTTGGCACCGTAACTGTGACTATAGTTGCGCACCCCGCTTTGGCTTGCACATGATCTGGTTTTATTTTTAAACACTCTTGCCAGTAGTATCGTGCTTTATCATATTGTTTATTTTGGTAATATGCTCCACCTAAATTGTAAAAACCTTCAGGGTTTAATTTATCTAAAATAATTGTTTTTCTTAGTTCGTAAATAGCGCTATCTAATTTACCACGCTGAGCTTTTTGATAGCCTCTATTTAATAAATCGTTATACATAACTGTATAGTAATTTTTTAAATACGGATTATTAGGGTACAACGCTTCTGCTTGTTTCCAATAAAATAAGGCATCTCTATCTCTTCCCAATTGATAGCTTCCTAATCCTAAATTTAAATATCCATTTACATAACGTGGGTGTAACTCAATAGCATGTTTTAAATATTTAAGTCCTTTTTCTAAAAAAGCAATACGCTTTTTATTAAAGGCAACCTTATCAACCGAATCCACATGATAGGTTTCTATGGATCCAAATTTAGGTTTTAAGGTTTTAGTAATATCAGAATCATCTTCACCTGATTGTTTACTTAAATCTTTTAACTGAACTAAAGATGTATCATGTGGGTTTGAAACATACGTTTTAGTACTTGCTAAATCAATGTAACGCGCCCCTGCATTTCCTAAAACTAATACAGAGTTTGGCATTGTTTCCACATCTTTTAAAAATAAGGTAATATCATTTTTCCAATCCCAATTGCGTTCCCATGTTTTACATCCATATAAAAATGTCATAATAGTAATCAATGATAAAAAGGCAACTCGCTTAAAAATTAAATTCATTGATGCGGGTAATTTTTCAAATCCTTTTAAAATAAGCCACGCTAGTGCAATTACAAAACCAATGGTTGAATGAAATAATAAACGTTCGCCCATGGTGGCGCCAATATCCATTAAAATGTTACCAATCATTAATAAAAACGCAAAATAAACAGCAATAGCAAAACCTAAAATATGTTTCTTTAAAACTAATTTAAAGCCTGCGTATAATAGACCTAAGTGTAATGCTAAGGATAACAGAGTATCCCAACTTTTAAAGGTTCTAAATAGGATACTGTTGAAAGAATAATCGGATGATAAAGGGTGAGGGAACCAACACAATCCAAAGTATTTTAATAATACAAATAATTTAGTAGCCCATTGCTCTTGCTGAGTAGCAAGTAAATAAGGGTTATTTAAAATTTCGGTATCTGGTACTCCTGGTTTTAATTTTACAGCTACTAAACGCATTCCTAAATAAAATAACATGATAAAGAAGTGCCAACTCATTAATGTGCCAAAATCTTTTTTCTTGTTTGATCCTAATAAAAAAACACCTACAACTAAATAAATAATAGGAAATAGCCAAAAAGATGAAGTAGCTTTTTGGCCCGGTTGTATGTGAATATCTGAGCTTCTTTTTACTAAAAGCATTAACAACGCGCATGCAAAAAAGGTTCCAAATACATACAAGGTTTGTTTAAACTCTTTTGATTGAAAAAATGTTTTTGGATTAAAATCAATTTGGTCGAATATATAAAAAGCGATAGGAATTAATACTACTAATACAACAGCATACTCTTTTGAAAGCAATGCTAATAAAAAATTAAAGGCTGCCCAAAACAACGTTTTAGTTTTTCTGTCTTCCATATATTTAAAGGAATAAAAGAAAGTGAGCGAAATAAATATCAGCGAAAAAATTTCATCTCTACTTTTTACGTTTGCAATAGCCTCTGAATGGATAGGATGCATTAAAAATAATATGGCTGCTAAAAAAGCTAAATCATGATTTGTTTTAAAAATGTAGTTTCTGAAAAACAAAAACAGTAGCATTACCCCAATAATAAAAGTAATAATGTTTACAAAATGCCTTATCGATGCTCCTTTTACCTGACAATCAACTTCATTAAAAACGCCATCATTGTTTAAGTCTTCTTCAGGTTCATCAATTTTGTTGTCGTTTGTATCCCAACATCTAGATGGATAAAGACCATTTTTATAAGCACCAATAAATTCCTGCTCAATGGCAAAACTAACAACAGATAATGGTCTGTAACGGCCACCAGCTAATTGATCAGTAGCATTCATACGTCGGTAAAAACTTTCATAGGCATCTTTTGTTAAAATACCTTTAATACCAGAAATGCCTTTTATAACATGATCATTTTGATGAATAATAATACCATCATCTAAAGCGTACTCATTATTTAACGTCGTTAAATTAAAAATTAAACCTAGCAGTATAATAACGATAAAAGGAGCTCTTTGGTTTTTAAACGGAAAAAAATGAAACGTGTTTTGTAATTCTTTAAAAACAGGTTGTTTTGCACTAGTAGTTTGTTTTGCCATAAAAAATAGATGTTACTTTACAAATATACTTAAATCTTCAAAAAAATCATTTTTGGAGTAATAAAATTAGTTAAAAAAACAGTAAATTGCCATATAATACAAATGAACAAGCGACTTTTAAAATTATATAGTATATTTTTTTGCGGTGTTTTGTGTGCCCTTTTATCTCACTTTTTGTCTCAAAGTAATAATCTAACTACAAAAGAGTTAGTTGAAAAGGCCAAAATTAAACTTCACGAGAAAGAAATTTTAGCAAAGTTTAATCTTGATTTCTTATCTGAAGCTTTAAAAACAATAAAACCAAAAGAGTTATTTGTAAAAAGTAATAGCGTTTTTAAAGATTTGTTTACCACAGAAGGCGTTACTTATTATGTATACAATCAGGATAGTTTGTGTTTTTGGACAGATAATCAACCTTCAGTTGATTTAATCTCTTATACAGATGAATCAAATGTACAGTTAATAAAAATTCGAAATGGCTGGTATGAATGCATTAAACAAAAACAAACTACCAATTATATATTAGTTGCGCTTATCTCAATAAAGCCAGAGTATGATTTTGAAAATCGATTCTTGAGTAACCAATTTAGTAGTTGGTTAAAATTTCCCGAAAACACCAAATTAGTTACTCCAATTAATTACTTAAACCATGCAGTTAAGTCTAAATTTGGAACTCCATTATTTGAAGTTTATAGAAGTGAGGGCTTATATAAAAACAATAGTATAAATATATTATGTGCCTTTTTATATGTAGTTTCTTATCTTTTATTGTTGTTATCACTTTATTTGTTTTTAAAAAATAAAATCAAAAATGTCAATCTCTTTATTTTAAGCTTCGCTGTAATTTGCTTTATTACAAGAACAGCAATGATTT
>JBILOV010000021.1:0-17287 GCA_044374335.1 Bacteroidia bacterium
GATTTCTCCAAAAAAGCAAAAGACACTACTGTTATTGATTTTTTACCATCTATAAATGCGGTATGGTCAATTACAGATAGATTAAACATTAGAGGAGCTTATTATAGAACAGTTAATAGACCTGAATTTAGAGAGTTAGCTCCTTTTAACTTTTATGATTTTGAAACTGATTACCAAATTTCAGGTAATGATACCTTGCAGCGCGCAACTATTAATAATTATGATTTACGTTTTGAATATTATCCAAAAAAACCTGGTCAGATTCTTTCAGTATCAGCATTCTACAAAGACCTAACAAACGCTATTGAACAAATTGCCGGTAATGGACAGATTCGTTCCATCAATTATGCAAATGTGGCTAAAGCTAGCAACATGGGATTAGAATTAGAATATCGCATTTTGCTATCAACCATATTCAGAAATGATTCTTCTCAATTTTTAAATGGTACCACTTTGTTCACTAATTTTTCTTATATAAAATCAGACGTAGATGTTTCAAAATTAAATAACGTAGACCCAAGACCATTACAAGGACAAAGCCCTATTATCATAAATGCTGGTATTCAATATATTGATAGAAAATATGATTTTGGAGTGAGTTTATCTTATAACTATGTAGGTAAAAGAATAATTATAGTTGGCAATAATGACGAACCAAACATATGGGAAAAACCTCGCCATGTTTTAGATTTACAATTATCAAAAACTTTTAAAGAAAAAATTGAACTAAAATTAAATGTAAGAGATGTACTTGCACAAAATTTAATATTTTATCAAGATATTAATAAAAACGGCAAATTGGATAAATCATCATTTACTGATAATAAAGAATTTGAACATACATCAAGTAGCGACAATTTATTAGTAAATACTAAATTAGCTCCTACCATTAGCTTATCCATAAGTTATAAATTCAAATAAAATTATGCAACACGCTCGTTAAACAACGGGCGTGTTGTGTTTCTGTAATTCCTGTAAATCAATATTAATTATATGTTAAGTAAACCTAAAATTACTTTACATAAAATTAAGGAATAAGTAAGTATATCGTAAACTCATGTTAATCTAAAGCTAAGGTTGTGTTCGTTAATTTGCATCGTAAAAATTAAAACACTTAAACAATTAAATACAACAAAATGAAAAAAATCTACACTTTAGCAACAGCAGCTCTATTAAGCGTAACTGCTATTGCCCAAACTCCATTTTGGACATCAACTTCTTACAAAGGAGCATTTCCAGTAACAGATGGTTTAACTGGAACATCATCAAATAACTGGTTAGCTGGTTGGACAAACTGGGATCCGGAAAATGCAGTTTATCCAGCAACTACTAACACAATATCTGCAAACATTACTACCAACACTACTTGGACATCTGGTAATACCTATTTATTAGTTGGTAATATCGCAGTTACAAATAATGCAGTATTAACCATCCAACCAGGTACAGTTATTAGAGGTGATAAAACTTCGAAAGCATGTTTAATTATTTCTAAAGGTTCACAAATTAATGCAGTTGGTACAGTAAATAATCCTATTATTTTTACATCAAACGAAGAACCTTCTGGAAATGGAAGAGCACCTGCAGATTGGGGTGGAGTTGTGTTATTAGGAAACGGAATTGTAAACACTGCTTGCGCAACTTGTGCAACAAATCCTAAACAGAATTACATTGAAGGATTTGCTACTAATTTTAATGAAATATTATATGGTGGAAATAATAATACTGAAAGTTCAGGTACAATGTCTTACTGCCGCATCGAATTTGCTGGTGTAGCATTATCAACTACTCCAAACTCTGAATTAAACAGTTTAACAATGGGTGGTGTAGGTTCAGGAACACAAATAGATCATATACAAGCGTCATTTGGTGGAGATGATGCATTTGAATGGTTTGGTGGTGCAGTTGATGCAAAATACTTAGTATCATTCAGAGGTTTAGATGATGATTTTGATACAGATTTTGGTCACTCAGGTCGTGTTCAATTTGGTTTAGTGGTAAGAGATAAAGATATTTCTGATGCTGCTGGTGACTCTAACGGATTTGAATCGGATAACTTTAATCCAGGAATTGGAAGACTACCAATCACAAAAACAATTTTCTCAAACATCACTGTTTTAGGTCCAAAAAGAGATGGAACAGCAACATTACCTGCTGGTGAAAAATTTGAAAGAGGAATCTTTACAAGAAGAAATACTGCTATATCAATTCACAATTCTATTTTTGTAGGATGGGAAAAAGGATGGCATGTATCTGGTGCTACAACTTTTGATAACTATAATGCTAATTCAAATCCTGACTCCGCTGGTGTAGTTCAAAATGTAATTATTGCTAGCAACATGTTCCCAAAATTTGTACATGATGCTGGTGGAGCTAATGCCACTTGGTATAATACATACGCAGGTAATAATTCAATTGATACTACTAAATCTGTTGCTCAAATTGCATTTGTAAATGCATTTCCAACAAACTTAGAAGATAATAGTGATTTCCGTTTAACTGCCAATTCAACTGCTTCAACTGGTGCAAGTTTTTCTGGTCCTCAATTTGCAGGACAAGTAAGTGGAATTAAATCAATAGCAAATGAAATTTTAAATTCATTTATTATTTATCCTAATCCTGCTAACCAAAGCACAACTATTTCTTTCAACATTATTGAAAAAAACAAAGTAACAGTTAATGTTTATGATGTTTTAGGAAATGTTGTTACTACTTTATCTCAAAGCAATGATTTTGAAAAAGGTAATAATACAATCACCATAAATACTTCAAACTTATCTAGCGGAATCTACTATATTTCATTAGATGTTAATGGAGCAAAAGAAACAAAAAAATTAATTATCAATAACTAATTTCAAAAAAAGATGAGGCACGAACTTATTGTTCGTGCCTTTTTTTATACATGGCACATTCCTTTCATATCGTTTTTTGTTCAAATGCCGAATCGTCGGTAAAAAAAACGATGGAGTTTTTAGAAGAAAAAAAATACCATGTAAGTCTTGCTAAATCAGAAGAAGATTTATTAACTATATTAAAAGAAGAGGAAATAAATTTAGTAATTATTGAACTAGACTTTAAACAAAAAGATGGTATTACCTTAACATCTGATATTAGAAATTTAAAAGGTGTAGAACAACCTTACATTATTATTTTTTCGAATAAGCAGGATGATTACATTCAAATTACTGCCTTTAATTCGGGGGCTGATGATTTTATAGTTTCACCGATTAAACCTATTTTATTAGAAGCTCGCATCTCAACTCTTAAAAAAAGATTAGCAAACAAAACAATGGATGTTAATGAAGCGGATTTGCATCCAAACTTTTTTGTAGATAAGGAACAATATTTAATTATCACACCTCAAGGAAAAATAAGTTTACCAAGAAAGGAATTTGAAATGGTAAACCTTATGTATCAAAACACGCATAAAACATTTACACGCCAAGATTTTGCTAAATTAATATGGAACTCTCCTGAAGTTGCCAATAGCAGAACCATTGATATTCATATCAGAAATATTCGCCGCACCTTAGGTAATGATATCATTAAAACCAGCAAAGGTATTGGCTACTCTATTAATAGAGATTTGTTATAGAATTATTTGATAGCAGAAAACCTAAGCTCAATTAACAAATATGTATTACCAATTGCATTAAATAATTACCAATCCAAGAGTTGTTTTTGGAAAAAATTAATAAAATTGCAATTTTGAAAATATATTTGATAAAATTATTGAATGATCAATTTCAAATCTGTGCTGCTAAATATAAAAGGTTAGTAAGATTTAGAATGATAATGACACCTCAGGAAACCATCCACTTTTCATACCACATCTGAAACATTAATAAGTACCACACTTTTTGTGCTAATTCCTTTTTACCTCTATAAAAATCAAATTTTAATTGGCGAACAAAATCCAAAGAAAAAATATTTTGTTCTTCAATCTTGGCGTCGCTTAAGTAAAACTCTATCTGTTCTTTTAAATCAGTTGTTAACCAATCTTGAATAGGAATAGCAAAACCCATTTTAGGTCTATCCATCATTTCCTTAGGAATGTATTGATGTACAATTTCTTTTAAAATATATTTTTTATTTCCATTATGGTACTTAAATGTATCAGGCAATTGTGCAGCCCAATCAATAATTCGATGATCTAAGAATGGCTCTCTGCCTTCCAAACTAACCGTCATGGATGCTCTATCAACTTTTTGCAAAATATCATCTAACAAATAAGTTTGATAATCAATAGCCATCATATATGATAAAGGAGTTGAAAACTCTCTATTTAACTCATTACTTAAATAAGCTGTATCTAAAGAAGTCCAATTATTTTTTAAAACAGTATTCAATTGTTTATCATCAAACTGTCTACTTAAATTAAGCATAAGATTTTTAGGAGAAGGATCTTTCAATAAACCCTTAAGCTTTTCATAACGATTATGAAAATTATATTTATTTTTTAAAACTGGAAATTTATCCGCAGGTATAGCATTCATAACACTTACGGTTACATCTCTTAAAAATTCAGGTAATTGATTTAATTTTTTACCATATCGCATCAAATAATCATAGCGATTATAACCAGCAAAAACTTCATCTCCAGCATCCGCACTTAAAGCTACTGTTACTTGTTTTCGTGCCATTTTGCATACTAATGTTGTGGGAATAGCGCTACTGTCAGCAAATGGTTCATCGTAAAAATAGGGTAATTCGGATATTAAATCTAGAGCTTCTTTTTGTGTACATTCATATTCATAATGCTCAGTTCCAATATGTTTAGCTACTTCCTTGGCAAAAGGCGCTTCATTTAAACCTATAGCCGGAACAGCTATTGTAAATGTTTTTAATTTTTCGGGTCTGCTCTTTTGTAATATCGCTGCTAAACAAGCGCTATCATATCCACCACTCAAAAACACGCCAATAGGAACATCAGATACCATTCGGTAATTAAAAGCCGATACTAAAATTTTCTCTGTTTCTATTTTAGCTTCTTCTAAAGAAATATCTAATTTTGGTTTATTGTAAGCATCATAAACATTCCAATACTTTTTTAGTTGTATCTGCTTAGTTTTTAATTTTAAACTGAGATGATGTCCGGGCTTAAGCTTGTAACAGTTATTGAAAATACAATGAGGCGTTGGAACGTTGCCATATTGCATAAATGCAGCTACAGCATCATAATTTATTTCTTTTTTAAATTGAGGATGTTTATGAAATGCTTTCAATTCAGAAGCAAATAAAAATAAGCCTTCATGCCAATAATAGAAAAACGGTTTCACACCTGCCCTATCTCTTACACAATAAACTTCTTGACTATTTGTATCATAAATTACAAAAGCAAACATTCCAATAAATTTTTCGATGCATGCTATTCCCCATTCCGCAAAAGCATGCAAAATAACTTCAGTATCCGAATGACCAACAAATTGATGAGCTAATGTTTCAAGTTCTGATTTAATTTCTTTATAATTATATATTTCTCCATTAAACGTAATCCACCAATGTTCAAATTTCATTGGCTGACGACCTGTTTCAGACAAATCGACGATTGACAATCGACGATGCCCTATACCTACTAAAGATGTGGGGTTTTGAATAAATTCATAGCCACTTCCATCTGGGCCTCTATGAAAAAGAGAATCAGTAATATTTACTAAAACTTCTTGAGAAGAAGAATTTGTAAAATCTATAAACCCTGCTATTCCACACATATTAATCCTACAAAAATATTAATCTCCAATCTCTTGCTTGAGTTGCTTTGAAGATTTTTTTGAGCCGCTATACATTTCGTATTTCAACAATTTACATTCTAAAGACGCATTAAATAATGTCATTTTTTTACTTGGGTGTAAACCAATAGATTTAATAGCTTCCATATTAGATGAAATAATCCAACAAGTCCAACCTCCAAAATCCTTTTTCAATTTATCGCCAATTTGCTTATAAAATGCATTCGTGTCTTCCATTTTAATTCGCTCGTCATAGGGAGGATTTAATAAAATGGTGCCGTGTGGTTTTGTTGGCATTATATCAAAAAATGAAATATGTTCATACTGAATCACATCATCTACTTTTGCAACGCCACCATTACGCTTAGCCATTTCGAGAGGAATACTTTCAATATCACTCGAAATAATAGTTGGCATATCATCTTTAATGCGATTAATACAACTATCATAAATTGTATCCCACAATTCTTTATCAAAGTCATGCCATTTCATAAAACCAAACTCTTCTCTGAATACACCAGGCGGAATATTATTAGCATATAAAGCTGCTTCAATACCCAAAGTTCCGCTACCGCACATGCCATCAATTAATGGTAAATGTGGCTGCCAATTAGATAATAATACTATACCTGCAGCCAAAACTTCTTTCATTGGCGCTGTATCAATATCAACTCTATAGCCACGCTTAAATAATGAATCACCACTACTATCTAAACTAACATTAACCTGATTTCTAAAAATATGAACATAAATTCGTACAGTTGGTCTGTCTAAATCTACATTTGGTCTCACATTAAATTTTTCTACAAAACGATCACAAATCGCATCTTTAGTTTTTTGAGAAATATATAAACTATGGTCAAACTCATCCGAATTAACAGTAGCATTAATTGCTAAGGTATCATCCGTATTTAATAATTCTTCCCATTCATATTGCTTCATTTTATCGTAAAGCTCATGTTCATTTTCTGCTGTAAAAGAATAAATAGGAACTAATACCTTAAGAGCGGTGCGCAAACATAAATTTGCTTTATACATAAAACCTTTATCTCCAGTAAATGAAACGCCACGTTTAAATGGAACAATATCTCGGGCACCCAACTTCATTAACTCATTTACTAATACATCTTCTAAACCATGAAACGTAGTAGCTTTCATTTCAAAATCATGGTCGGTGTTTTTTTTATCTTTCAAGGGATTTATATTTTTATTACCACGATAAATTTATTTACAGTGATCTTGTTTTTGAATTATCTATTCTTGACGGCATTAAACACTTCTTTCATAAAACCAGAAGCAAATACAAAATCTACTAGCTCAGGATTTGTTGTTTTTAAAATATCTTGACTGTTACCTGTCCACCAATGTTTGCCTTTATAAATATATAGTATCTTTTGGCCTATCTCCACAACCGAATTCATGTCGTGAGTAATAACAATTGTTGTGATATTAAATTCGTGTGTTAAGCTTTGAATTAAGTTATCAATCACAATAGATGTTTTGGGATCTAAGCCAGAATTTGGTTCATCACAAAATAAATACTGTGGATTATTAGCAATCGCTCTTGCTAAAGCTGCTCGTTTTTTCATTCCTCCAGAAAGCTCACCTGGGTATAATTTATTTTTACCACTCAATTGAACCTTCTCCAAACAAAAATTAACTCTATCTGATTTTTCTGCCTTAGTCATGGTTGTAAACATATCCAAAGGGAATTGAATATTTTCCTCCAATGTTTGAGAATCAAATAAAGCTCCGCCTTGAAACAGCATTCCAATTTTTTTTCTGATCTCTTGTTTTTCTTTAACATCAAGTGCAGGAAAATTTAAACCATCATACAAAACCTCTCCACTATCAACTTCATGCAAACCAACCATTAGTTTCATAATCGTTGTTTTACCACTTCCACTCTCACCAATAATTAAATTAGTTTTGCCTTGCTCAAATACAAACGAAACATCATCAATAACTTTATTGTTGGCAAAACTTTTAGATATGTTTTTAATTTCAATCATGTGAAAAATAATTGAGTTAATATGAAATTAAAAATCAAAATTAGGATACTACTGTAAACAACGGCAGATGTGCTGCTTTTTCCAACTTCTAAAGCGCCACCATGTGTATAATAACCAAAGTAAGAAGAGATAGAAGTAATTAAAAAAGCAAAAGTAATTACTTTAGTAAAAGAATACCATAATTTCCAAGGTTCAAAAAAAGCCTGAATGCCGAATATAAATTCATATGAAGAGCAAGCTTCTGTTGCAATTCCCATAACGTAACCTCCAAAAATTCCTAAAAACATACTAATTGCTATTAAAAAAGGAAGTATTAAAACACCGGCAGCAATTTTTGGTAATATTAAATATCCTGCAGAATTAATCCCCATAATTTCAAGAGCGTCAATTTGTTCTGTTATTCTCATGGATCCAATTTCAGAGGCAATGTTTGATCCCATTTTTCCTGCTAAAATTAAACAAACAATGGTAGGAGAAAATTCAAGAAGCATAGACTCTCTTGTAGTAAATCCTAGAGCATATAAGGGAACTATAGGACTCGTAAATCCATAAGCTGCTTGAATTGTAATAACACCGCCCATAAAAAAAGAGATAATTGCAATAATTGGCAATGAACTAATACCGATATTATCTATTTCGTGCACAATTTGTTTCATGTAAACAGATAACTTTTCTGGCTTACTAAACACGCGTTTAATAAGAATAAAATACCTACCTAAATGAAAAAATAAATTCATAATTTTTGAATGGCTAATATACAACTTAGTGTTTAATTTTTTGAGTGATGATTTAAATAAAAAACGCTACTCACCAAGAGGCGAATAGCGTTTAATTTTTTTAAACAGAATTACAATCCTGTTCCAAAACTATTTAAGCTAACTTTTTTTGTAGGATTAATAGTCATAACTGGCAAATTACTAATATCAACAACCTTTTGAGCTTCAGTACCACTAAAAAACTCCTTAATGCTTAATGTAGGTTTATTCATAATTACAATTAAATCAGACTCAATTTTATTTGCATATTCAACTATAGCATCTGCGGCACTTTCACTTGCTAATGATTTATTCGAACAAGAAATTCCTTTTCCTTTAATATATTGCTTAACCTGATGAGCATAAGCTAATAATTGATTTTCATAGGCTGCATCAGATAAACTAAAAACCCCTAAAATGCGAATAGAGGCTCCAAAATAATGAGCAAACTGAACAGCTACATCCACTTTTTCGCGAGATTCTCGGGATAAATCTAATGGTAATAAAATATTTTCACAACCATCTTTATGTTCTTTTCCTCTAATTGAAATTACAGGGCAAACACATTCTCTAATCATTTTTGAGGCGCTTGCACCAATAATATTTTTAGTACTCATGTGACTTTCAATACCAGCAATTACCAGAGTAGCATTTATTTCTTCTGCAACACGTGGTACTTCCTCGTAAATGTTTCCTTTAACATTCATAAATTCAGTAGGAACTCCACTTTCAGCTTCAGTTTGCTTTGTTAAAGTTTTTAATTCATCATAACTTTCCTGTCCTACTTTTTCGTATGCATGCAATAAAACTATTTTGGAGTGAGTATATTTTGCTAAATTATATGCCTGTGTAATTGCTAATAAGGATTGTTCAGTAAAATCAACAGGAATTAAAAGTGTGCCACGTTCTTGTAACTTCATGTATAAAGGTTTTAGATATTAAATTTACGCTTAAACATACAAAATTAGTCAAATTAATGGCATTTAAACCTCTGTAAAAATATTTTTTAAGAATTGAATGTTAATTAAATAAAATTACCGATATTTGCAACCCAAACTTAAAAAATAATAAAATGGCAGTAAAGATTAGACTACAAAGACACGGAAAGAAAGACGCAGCGTTTTTCCACGTGGTAGCAGCGGATGGTCGTGCACCAAGAGATGGAGCTTTCATTGAAAAATTAGGAACTTATAATCCTAACACGAACCCGGCAACTATTGATTTAAATTTCGAAAATACCTTAAAATGGTTACAAAACGGTGCTGTACCAACAGATACTTGTAAAGCTATTTTATCTTATAAAGGTATTATGATGAAAAAACACTTATTAGACGGTGTTAAAAAAGGTGCATTAACTGAAGCGCAAGTTGAAGAACGTTTTACTAAATGGTTAAACGAAAAAGCAAACAAAATCAGCTCTAAAAAAGACAATTTATCATCTGATGCTAAAAAAGCAATTGCTGATAAATTTAAAGCAGAAACTGCCTCTAAAGATGCAAGAACAGCTAAAATTGCAGCTAAAAATGCTGCTGTTGAAGTTGCAGCTACTGAAGCTCAAGTTGAAGAAACTCCAGCTACTGATGCTCCAGCAGAAAACACAGAAGCTTAATTTTAAATTTAATACCTAAAAAAACCCGATATGTTAATTCATATCGGGTTTTTTATTGAAGTAACATTATGAGTATTTAATTTTAGAATATTATAATTCTGATAATATTAATAAAGAAATTGGGACTGGAAAATTACTTACCTAAAGAATTTAAACCATCTACTGCAGGTTCATAATTTGGCTTTAATTGTAAACACATCTTATAATCTGCCGAAGAGCTTTCGTTTTCATTTAATTCCTGATAACATACACCACGTGCAAAATAGGCTTCCGCGTATTTAGGATTGGCATTAATGGCACTTGTAAAATAGTCAATAGCTTTTTTGGGATTTTTGTTGATGCTATATTCAATTGCTCCTAAATTATATAATGAAAATAAATGTGCAGGATTGCTTTTTAATATTTTATTATAAATTAAAACTGCATCGTTTATTTTTTCTAAATCTTGAAATAATTTTGCTTTAGCATATAACGCATCGTTACTAGTAGGATTAATAGAAAGCGCATTATCATAATATTGAAAAGCCAACGGATTTTTTTTAGCAGCATAAATTATTCCTAAATCTAAAAAAGCCCCATAATTTTTATTATCCTGCTCTACAGTTGTTTCTAAACTCGATATAGCTTTTCCTGTATCGCCAATTTCTCTATAAATACTACCTTTTAGATAATATGCTTTCGCTAAGTTTTCGTTAACCTTTAAAGCTTGATTTATTTTAGAAAAAGCATTTTCATATTGTTTTACAAAATAATAGAGTTCAGCTAATTTCAATAACCCCTCAGTGTTTTCAGGGAATTTTTTTACAACTTTTTCTAAAACATCTTTCGCATTTCTGGTTTCATTTGATGCGAAAAAAATATCCGCTTCCGTTAAATAATAACTAGCATTTGATGAATCCATTCTTAATGATCTTTTTGAATCATTAATAGCCTCATCAAATTGTTTAAATTGTAAATATATTTGCTCGCTCGTTATAAAGGTTTGCTTCTTCTGGATTATCAAGAATTTTTTTATTTAAAGCGGCTAACTCTGGAGAATTAATTATTTTTAATAGAGAATCGGTTTTATGTGTATTCTCATCCGCGCCAGCTTCTTTAGAATTACAGGAAAATAAGGATGCTGAAATAAGAACTACAAATAGTATATTTTTCATTAACTTTAATTATAAATCATTAGCCGTTGCAATTAATTCCGCAACATCTAATACTTTGGTTTTATCTTCTTTATTAAAATGTTTTACGCCGTCCGTCATCATGGTATTACAAAAAGGGCAGCCAACAGCAATAATATCGGGATTATGTGACAATGCTTCTTCTGCTCGTTCAACATTTACCTCTTTCGTCCCTTTTTCTGCTTCCTTAAACATTTGTGCTCCACCTGCTCCGCAACATAATCCATTTGCTTTACTGCGTTTCATTTCAACTAACTCAGCATCTAATTTCGAAATCACATCACGAGGTGCTTCGTATACATTATTTGCTCTTCCTAAATAACAAGGGTCGTGAAATACAATTTTTTTTCCTTTAAATTCTCCACCTTGAACTTTTAATTTTCCTTCGTTAATTAATTGTTGAACCAATTCGGTATGATGAATCACTTCGTATTTTCCACCTAATTCGGGATACTCATTTTTAATTGTATTGAAGCAATGCGGACAACCTGTTACAATTTTCTTAACATCATATCCATTTAAAATAGTAATATTTTGCATGGCTTGCATTTGAAATAAGAATTCGTTTCCTGCGCGTTTTGCAGGATCGCCAGTGCAAGATTCTTCAACACCAAGTACTGCAAAATTTGCACCTACATGATTTAAAATACGAACAATAGCTTTCGTGATTTTTTTTGCTCTGTCATCAAAACTACCTGAACAACCAACCCAAAATAAAATATCAGGTGTTTCACCTTTGGCTATTTTTTCTTGCATTGTTGGGATATGTAAAGTGCTCATACTAGATACTATTTAAAGTTTTATAAAAATACTATTTTAATTTCTTTATTTGCCTGTTATTATAAAGTGACTTCATTTGTGTTATAGCAATTTTATTGAGCCGTAATAATCTTTCAGGCTGAGATAAGCCCTGATGAATTAATACAGAGTTAATACTTTCCATATTTGACAATACTACTAATTGTTCAATAGTTGCATCATCTCTCATATTGCCTTTATTCTTTGGATTTTCATCCTTCCATTGTTTGGCAGTAACGCCAAATAATGCTATATTTAGTAAATCTGCTTCAGAAGCATAAATGCTGTTAATTTGGACTTTAGTTAACTCTTTAGGGATTAAGATTTCTTTAATGGCATCCGTATGGATTTGATAATTTACTTTTGCTAAAGTTCTTTGAAAGTTCCAATCTAATTTAAATCTAGCATTTTCATCATCCTTTAAACGTTGAAATTCTTTTATAAGATACAATTTAAATTCAGGGCTAAGCCAAGATCCGAATTCAAAAGCAATATCTTTATGCGCAAAAGTGCCTCCGCCATATCTCCCTGCTTTAGAAATAATACCAATAGCATTTGTAGCATCAATCCATTTTCGTGGAGTTAGGTTAAAACTATTTAAACCTGCCTGAGTTTTAAAGGTAACGAATTCGTTACCTTTAAAACTGGGATTATTCATTTCTTCCCAAATACCAATAAATTCAAGAGTATTGCGGTTTCTCATCCAACTATAAATCATACTATCATCACCAAAACCTTTTACCATATCAGTTAATGAAATATAATCAGATTCATTTAACTGAATAATGATAATTTCTTTTCCCTTAACATTTATGGATATATTTTTTTTCATTCTTGGAAATTATTTTTTTTATTTTTTTTATTCCTTTGAATTTTGTGAAATAAAAAATATATGTTCCTATTGCTCTGTTATCCAATTTGCTCTATCTGCCGGACTAAATTGCCATGGTGCACCATTGTTTTCTAAATTTGAAAACATACCATTTAACTCGTTTGGAGCTGAACTTTGCTCTAATACTAATTGCTGACGTAAACCAACAATAATAGCTAAAGGATCAATATTAACTGGGCATTCCTGAACACAAGCGTTGCATGTATTGCATGCCCAAACTTCTTCGTTTTTGATATAATCTCCTAATAATGTTTTTCCGTCATCAACAAAAGTTCCACCATTTGCATCCATATTTTTACCAACTTCCTCTAATCTATCTCTTGTATCCATCATAATTTTACGAGGAGATAATGCCTTACCAGTTATATTTTGGGGACAAGCGGAGGTGCAACGGCCGCACTCTGTGCAGGAATAGGCATCCAATAAATTTTTCCAGGTTAAATCTGTCACATCCTTTACACCAAATTTAATTACGGCGTTAGGATCTAATACTGGTTGATAAGCAGGATCAAAATTAGGTTTCACAACATCAGTAACTTCAAATAAATTAGCGAATTGTCCTTTAACTTTTAAATTAGAAAAATACGTATTAGGAAACGCTAATAAAATATGTAGATGCTTTGAAAATGGTAAATAATTTAAAAAACCAAACACCATAATGATATGCCCCCACCAACCAATACGCTCAATAACATGCAAGCCGGCAGTTGGCATTTCACCGTAAATTAATGGTCCTAAATAACTACTAATCGATAAACTTAAAGATCCATCACCTAAATTTTCTGCGTGAGATTGTCCTCTCGAATACAATACCTCATCTGCACCATTCATCATAAAAATAAAACATATTAATATTATTTCCATAAATAAAATAATATTTGCATCTAATTTTGGCCAGCCATTTAATTCGCTTTTTACTAAACGAGGTATTTTTAATAAATTTCTTCGTGCTAAAAATGCTAAAGTTCCAACAAACGCTAAAACTGATAATATCTCAATGAAACTTACCATAAATGTGTAAAAGCTTCCTAGAGAAGCTCTAAAAGCTCTATGGTGACCGGTTATACCATCAAAAATAATTTCAATTAATTCTATTTGCGTAATTACAAAAGCTGCGTACAAGCATAAATGTAATAATGCAGGAATAGGACGCGTGAACATTTTTTTTTGGCCTAACGCAACCAATATCATTGTTTTTAAACGTTCAGCTTTATTATCAGTAATTGAAATATTTTTACCTAATAAAATATTGCGACGAATTTTTTTTGCATTGATAAAAAAAAATGTTGTTCCAGCAATAAAAAAGGCGACAAAAATGATTGATGAAATCATAGATCTAAATTAGAGTTTAGGTTTATTTTTATCTTTTCTACCAAACACAGAGAAATGAATATAGCGTTCTGGGTTAATTCGTAAATCTTTCATTAATTTATCTAAATCATCACTAGCTTTATTTAAGTTATTATACAAAGAATCGTTTTTAGCTAATTTACCAAGTGTGCCTTGGCCCGCGTTAATTTGGGCAACTAATTTATTAAGTTCAGCCAATGTTTTATCTGCTTCTTCAATAGCACTTTTTAAATTTGATTTAGCTAAACTATCTGAAAGATTACTAAAATTACCAATAACATTATCAATTTTACCTGTATTCTTTTCAAGCATAGCTGCTAAACTATTTAACTTAGTTAATATAGACGATATTTTTGATTTTTCGGAAGCTACTAAGTCATCTAGTTTATAAGCAGTTTGTTCTAAACTCTGAATGGCTTTCTTTATACTTTCAAAAGACTTACTTAAATTTTCGCGCGTTTTGTCATTCAGCACTACTTCTACAATAGTCATAACAGAATCCACAGAAGAAACCAAACCTTCAATCTTCTTTTGTAAGGGTGCTAATTGCTTACTAACGGCAGTTTTTAATCCTTCCTCAGTTTCTGCTACTAAGGTATCACCTGATTTTACAAATTCGGATTCATTACTATAAATAATTTCAACCGCTTTTGATCCCAATAAATCAGAACTCACAGCTCTTGCTATGGAGTGTTTAGGAATTTGCACGTCTTCTGTCAATAAAAATTTTACTAGCACTCCATATTGACCACTATTATCTTTAATTAAAGAAATCTTATTAATCTGCCCTACTTTAAATCCATTTATTAGCAGCGGATTTGCTTCTATTAGTCCGTCAATTTTAGGATAAACGGCATACAATTCATATTTATGACTAAATATATCAAATCCTTTAAGGAAATTAAAGCCCCAAATAAATAAGCCAATAGCAGCTGTTACAATGATCCCTATTTTAAACTCTTTAGAAATTTTCACACTATGTTTTTGAAGCTCTAATATACTGATTAATTTTTAACCAAAAACTATTGAATATAAAATTTCAATTCTTATTTCTTAACAGAAATAACTGATTTAAGAATGCCTTGAAATGAGGTAATATTTAGAGGGAATTCTAAAAAAACGTGTAAAAAACTTAAAAAATACAATGCCTTTAACCCAATATTATAATCAATCAGATAAAGTACGACTGAAAATAGCCATAATGAAATTGTAATAAAAAGTGTTTTTTTTGGCACTTTATGCCATTGTATAATTGATGTTTTAGAAAACCAATTTAAATAATGATATGTATAAGCAAATGCAATAAATCGCATAACTATAAATCCAGCATTAGTTTTATAAACTAAAGTGCCATCATCACTTGTATTTGAGGTTAATCCGAAAAATTCAATTAAAAATTTATTTAATAGATAAAATAAATCATAGCTCTTTCCAACATAAGCAGATACCTCATATTGAAGCCCAGGCGCCTTAATAACAAAAAAGGATAATGCTATTATGCTTAGCGCCATAACTGATAAATAACCTGCAAACGATTTGTTTTTTAAAACTCCATAAAACATAAAAGCCCAGGTAAAAATAAACACATGGATGATGGTTGGTAAAAATACTCCTATCCAAATAAAATAAGAATTACCAGTTTTAGCCATTGCCAAACCAATAATAGCCAATAAAGCTAGTGCCAATCGGTACAAATTATCTTTTATGAATACAAAAATGAGCGATAACAAACCTGCAAACAAGATAATATTAGGAATTTGAGAATCAGATTTTGCAGGTTTAATAAAAGAAAAATAAAAAACCAAAGCGCATAAAATAGTTAAGAATAAAAAATCGTATTTACCTTTTGTAAAATAATTTTTTTTGTGAAGCCAGCCAATTTCAGTTAAGTAATGAAGCGGGCCTAACACAGCATAAGAAAACAAAAACAATTCGAATGGCAAAATAAATGCAAGTATTGCCGACAATATCATTAACCCAATATTAAGGTAATGAATTTGATTATTATTAAGTGTACTTAGCTTAAACAAAATGATAATTTATGAAGTACAAATATGAGAATATTCTACAACTATTTTAATTAGAATAAATAGAAATAAATAAGTAATTTTAAAAGAAGTAAAATAAATTAATGAAACTATATATAATAATAACAGCAATATTATTGACATTTTGCTCAAAAAGTCAAAATAACGTATTAAATCCAAATTCTTCATGGCATTGTAAGGATTTAGATGGAGTATCCCAATGCAAAGACACAGAAAACTACAATGTATATTTTAATGGGGATAGTATTATTAACGGTAATCAATACTTAAAACTTTATAAAAAAGGGTTTAAATATAACTCACTTTTTTTATCAGGGTTTTGTACTAATTATAACCAGTATTTTAATACTTTTTATGGGTTAGTTCGTTATTATCAAAATATTTTATACACTTTAAATGGAAATACAGAATCTGTTTTTATTAACTATAATTTACAAATTGGCGATTCAATTAAAAATGTTTTATTTACTACTACACCGCTAAAAATAAACCGTATTGATAGTATAAATGTTAATGGAAATTATTTAAACCGTTTTTTCTATAAAAGCACAAATTCATTAGATACTGGTTATGTTATGGAACAAATTGGTTCAAATCATGGTTTTATTTCTTTATATACTCCTTTTTTTGAATCATCTAAAAAACTATATTGTTATGCAGAAAATAATATCGAATTATATAGCGACCCAATTAATGGTTCAGGTAATTGTAACTTAACCTTAAGCATTAAAGCAAATTATGACAACCATGAAAAAATAAAGTTACATCCTAATCCTGTAACAAAAACACTAACTGTAGAAACAGAATATTTGACTAAAAAAATTAAAATTCTAAATTATTTTGGGCAAATTGTATTTGAAGATACAATTGAAGGGACTATTAAAACAATAACTCTTTCAGAATTAAAAAGTGGCATATATTT
>JBILOV010000184.1:0-4822 GCA_044374335.1 Bacteroidia bacterium
TACTTTTCTAAATAACTAAGAGCCTGTTTATTGTTTTTATAAAAAATTACATAATATAATAATTAGATAAATTTTAAACAGGCTCTATATGCTTTAACTAAATTGAGTATCTACAACTTTAGTTTTTTTGCTAATTTTCCTGAAATTGTAAAGGCATAATCTCAAGTCCTTTTTTTGTAGCTGTAGAATTATTGCGATCAAATAGCGCTTTAATTGTTTTAGCTAAATTTTCTTCTTTTGAGGTTACAGCTCCTAATTCCTCTTTTTCTTTTAGGGCATGCGAAAGAAGTGTATTGATTGAAATCATACCTTTTAACTTTCCTTCTTGGTTCGTAACCGGTAATCGTCCAATTTTGTTTTTTCTCATTTCACGCAAAGCATCTGTAATTGAATCATCTGCTTTTATCGTGTGAACTTTTGCTTTAGGAAGGATTTCTTTTATACTTATTTCAGCTGGATTTTTACCATTTTTGCTTGCTAATGACAAACAAATATCGCGATCTGTAATTATACCAATTACCTTTTGGTCTTTATCAACAACTGGTAGTGCGCCACGATTTGATTCCTTCATCATTTTTGTGGCATTGGCCAACTTTGTTTCCGGTGAGCAGAATTTTAATGTACTTTCTGCCATAACATCTTTTACTTTCATAATTCAATTTTTATGGTTAAATATTAATTTAATTCAAAGTAAATTCAATTCGAATTTTTATTCTATGTAACCAAACATTTCGTGATATGACATTTATCATATAATCACTTATAAGCTTTATTGGTAGCGAGTATTAAATTATGATTTTTATTTTTGGCTCATATATTTATGAGTTTTTTAGCTTATACTATTTTAAAAAATTAAACAAAAAAGCGGCAGGATATTTTTATCCTGCCGCTTTTATATTGTGATTAAAATTTATTTACTAATATTTAATTTTTTAGTAATGGTATTATTTTTCCCAACGTATATTTTTATAAAATAAGTTCCATTTAATATATCTGTTGTATTTATTTTTATTACCGAATCATTAACCGCACTTATATAAATTGTTTGGCCAAGTAGATTTACTAACTCAACTTTATCAATTTTATAACCTTTAGTTTCAATAGTAACATATTCGTTCGCAGGATTAGGATATACTTTAACATCACTTGTGCTAATTTGAATATCTTCAATACCAGTTAAGTTACCTACATTAAATGTATTTGAAGTTGTACATCCATTTGCATCTGTAATAGTTACTGAATAAGCACCAGGATTTAATCCAGTTATATCTTCAGTTGTTGATCCATTTGACCAGCTAAAGCTATAAGGACTTGTTCCGCCTGTTGTTGTAGCATCTATCGATCCATCGTTTGATCCATTATTACTTGCTGAAGTAACTACTCCATTTGCAATTAATGGTGTAGATGGTTGTGTTAAAGTGTAACTTTTAACAATTGAACATCCATTATAATCTAATATTGTTACTGAATAAGTTCCAGGATTAAGATTAGTATTTGATGAAGTAATTGCTCCGTTTGACCATTGATATGTGTATGGGCTAACACCTCCGGTTACATTAACATTTATAATTCCATTGTTGCCACCAGTACATGACACATTACTAACTATAGATTGTGCATTTAAAACAGTAGGTTCGGAAACAAATTGTGCTGTTGTGGCTAAACAATTATTTGCATCTTTAACATAGGTTGTATAAATTACATTTCCTGCAAGATTAGTAAATACATTTGAAGAAGAATATGTAGTGCCATTTAAACTATATAAATACGGACTAGTTCCTCCATTTGCGTTTATTTCTATTTCACCATTAGATGCGGCATAACATGATGAATTTAAGATGCCAAAATAGATACTAATAGGATGAGTTGGTTGAACGATTGTAAATTTAGTTGAACCTATACAGTTAGCAGCATCCTTAACATTAATATTATAAATTCCTGCATATAAATTATTAAATGTAGTACCTGATTGATATGAAATTCCTCCATCAATACTATATGCTAAAAATCCTGCACCTCCTGATGCTGCAATTGATGCTGAGCCAGTAGCACCTCCATAACATGATACACTTGTTGTAGATGGAGCAATTAAAAATGCATTTGGCTCGGTAAGTACAAATGTTTCTGTTGATACGCAAGCATTAGCATCTTTAACTTGAACTACATAAATTCCTGCACTTAAACCGGTTAAAGTATTGGATGTTTGAAATACTATCCCATCCTTACTATATTGTAAAAGGCCTGTACCGCCTGTAACACTACTAATAGTAATAACTCCGTCATTACCATCATGACATGAAACATTTTGTGAACTTGAAGTTGTAATAGTTGGTCCACCAGCTGATACAATAACACCTGATACTGTTGTTTCACATCCTGTGCCATCTTTAACAACTATATATTGTGTTCCCGAATTAAGAGAGGAAAATACTCCTGTATTAAAGAAATTTGTTCCGTCAATACTAAATTGATATCCTGAGCCAGAACCACCATTAGCAAGTACTTGAATAGAGCCATTAGGTGTTCCGCAGGTTGCATTTGTAGTATTTACTGTTGTTGTTATTTTTGATGGTTGAGTAATTGAAACTGTACTTGTAAAATTACAGTTGTATAAATCCTTAATGACAACGGTATGTGTTCCTGCTGCAAGATTTAAAAATGTACCATATTCCGAAAAACTTTCATCTCCATCTAAACTATAAACATAATTTCCTGAACCGCCTGCAGCTATGGCTACTATCGACCCATCTTCTTCATCATTGCAACTTGCAGCAAAAGATGTTAATGTGGATGTTATGGCAGTTGGTTGGGTAACGGTAACTGTTTGTGTTTTGATACAACTTGTCACATCTTTTACATAAAGAGTATATGTTCCAGCAGTTAAACCTGAAAAAATTGTTCCAGATTGATAATTAGTTCCATTTATACTATAGTTTCTAATTCCTGTTCCTCCTGATGATGCAACATTAATTTGTCCAGTATTACCTCCATAACAATGAACCGGAATAACCATTGATGTAATATTTAATAAGGGACCTTCTGAAATAGTAACTGTTGAATAATTAGTACAACCAGCATTATCTTTTACAACGCAAATATATGTACCAGCATTTAAAGCTGTAAAATTTCCACTATTTTGAAAAGTAATACCACCATTAATACTGTATTGTATTAATCCTGTTCCTCCAAAAGAACTTAATGTGATGCTTCCATCATTTCCATTATAACAACTTACATTTATAACATTTGGAGTATTTAAAACTGGCCCCGTTAATGAATTAATAGTTACAACGGTTGAATTAGTACAACCATTTGCATCCTTAACTTCTAAAGTATGGGCGCCTGCCGTTAAACCTGAAAAACTTCCGGTTGGCAAAAAACCACCACCATCTATTTGTAAAGTTAATAATGGCACACCTCCAAATATCGTAGTTGTTATAGCTCCTGTTGCCGTTCCGCAACTAGCATTAGTTGTTAAAATAGAATTGAATACAATAGCAGGCGGTTGAGTAATAGATACTACTGTAGAATTTTGACATCCATTTGCATCCATTATATTTAAAGTGTATGAACCTGCATATAAGTTATTAAAATTGGGACTACTTTGCCAAGCGTCGCCATTAATATTATATGAATATGGTGGAGCACCATATTGTCCAACTGCTATGAAACTGCCATTATTAGAACGATGACATAATGCATTTGTAATAGATGTTGATGTTACTGCTAAACCTACTGAAATACTATTAGTAAATGTTTTAGTACAAGTTGTAGCCCAGCCTTCAATAGTTGTTGTTAGTGAAACTGTATAAACACCACCCGCAGTATAAGTATGAGTTGGATTCATTAAATTAGTTGTAGTACCATCTCCAAAATTCCATACATAAAATTCATTTGATCCTGTATGATTTGGTAAAGCAATTTTATTAAACATACTATCCTTTGTCATTTGAGTAGTATTTGAAAAAGCAATAGGATTATTAATACCGAAACAATGTGAAGTTGTTGTAAAGCTAGGATTATTAATATGTGTCATATTTGGCACAATATAAAAATCACCGTCTTTTGCAAAACTATTTTTTGCACTCGCCCAATTGTTTCCAGTTGATGTTCCGGCAAGTGATGCTAAATCCTGTCCACCGCCTTCACCATTTCCTGTATATTCAAGACTAAAATTATTTCCATACGGAAAACCACTTCTTATCTCTACAGAAACAGCAAAACGATTATTAACATTAACGCCACCTGGAAAAGTTACATCAATATGCCCATTTATGTTATCAGGAAAAGACCACCAAGTGTCATTTTTACTAGTTATAAGCATTGTAGGCTTCCCACTTGCGTCCACATTATAAATTCCAATTTTTAATGGTACTCCTGATAAATAGCCAATGCCAGGATAGGACCCATAAATTCTAATACTTGCAATTCTGCCGGGCCCCGAATAATTATATGTTTGAGCAGCTCTTTCCTCAAAACCATTTTGTAATTGATAAGCTCCTGTACCAACTATAGTATTCTTATAGTTTACAAATCCGTTTAAATCATTTGCACATGGTGGTGCAGGAATGGGACCTGGTGTTTGAGCCAAGCCACTCGACAGCCATAAGAATGCGCTTGCCGTAATAATTGTAATTTTTGTTTTCATTTTTATCATTTTTATTTGATTAGTTCACAAAGAAACATCAGTAAGTTTTTATACTAAATGTTTGCTATCATTCCTAGCTATGTGTTTTATCATTCAAAAAATATTTTCTTAATAGGATCTTTTAATAATTATTTTTAAATTATTTAATGAGCTATTTTTTTTGAGGATAGGATT
>JBILOV010000185.1:0-4813 GCA_044374335.1 Bacteroidia bacterium
TCGAACTAAATTACACGTAAGTATTTATACAAAATGGCCTAAACTCTTAGGTGAGAATTATATTCTAAAGCTCTATAATTTACAATTTCTTTGTTGGTTTGTGTAAACACTTGATAGTTTTAAAAAGTTCAATAAAATTAGCCATACCCATTTAAGTAGAATTGCACTATAAATGTAGTGAGTATAAATATTTAGTTCTTTGATTTTGATTATTTTCTATTGTTTCCCTATTATGTAATTTTCAATTCAACGATAAGTGTTTACTAATAATTTATAAGATGGGATTAATAAATAGCGACTTACCTTTAAAAGATTCATATTCAGAGATTGATGAAATAAAAATAGGAAAAGAATTAAATTATTATTTGCATTTTTTTAATAATACCTATGATTTTAACTGCATTGCAAATTTAGAAGGCTATTTTGAAATCATAAATCCAAGATTTGAGGAGGTTTTAGGATATTCAAAAAAAGAATTATTAGCTAGTAGATT
Source organism: Bacteroidia bacterium (assembly GCA_044374335.1). Classification (GTDB taxonomy): domain Bacteria; phylum Bacteroidota; class Bacteroidia; order B-17B0; family Aurantibacillaceae; genus UBA4416. The sequence goes on from JBILOV010000185.1 coordinate 494, forward strand.
TTTAGATTTTATTCATGTAGATGACATTAAAGGAACTTTGAATGAAATTGAAAAATTAAAAACGGGAATTAAAACTATCAATTTTACAAACAGGTATAGAAAAAAAGATGGGAGTTATTTGTGGTTAGAATGGAATTCAACATCTGATGTGGCTTCTGGTAAAATCTTTGCAATAGCACGTGATATTACATCTAGAAAACTTGCAGAGGAAGCTTTAAGCATAAAAATTACGGAATTAGAAATCAATGAAAAAAAATTTCAAGACATCTTCGAATCATTACCTGGCTTATTTCTAGTTTTATCTACGGATTTCAAAATTATTGCAGTGAGTAATTCATACCTTAAAGCAGTTTTTATGAAAAGGGAGGATATTATAGGGAAATTAATTTTTGATATATTTCCAGAAAAAATAAATAGTTCGCTACCAAATTCAGAAGATAATTTAAGAGCATCGTTTAACAGAGTTATTCAAACTAAGTTATCTGATAAGATGATGATGCAACAATATGATATTAAACTCAAACGTTTTGAACAGGGCAATGACTATTTTGAAATACTTTTTTGGCAACCATATAATTCGCCAGTTTTAGATGATAATGGTAATTTACTATACATTATTCATCATGTAGAAAATATTACTAAACGCAAAAAATTAGAATAAAATTATTCAAATAAACTTCTGTTTAACAGAAAAAATCAATAAGCTATTTTATTTGAGTAAAGCTAAATGTAATACTTCATGCATTTGATTTACATAGTTAAATGTTAAGCCTTTTAAATAATCTGCTTTAATATCCTCTACATCTTTTTTATTATCAGCGCATAAAATAATCTCTTTAATGCCTGCACGTTTTGCAGCCAATATCTTTTCCTTAATACCCCCAACTGGTAATACTTTTCCGCGTAAGGTAATTTCGCCTGTCATAGCAAGATTCTTTTTTACTTTACGTTTTGTTAAAGCAGATACTAAAGAAGTTAACATGGCAATACCTGCACTTGGTCCATCTTTTGGCGTAGCGCCTTCCGGAACGTGAATATGAATGTTAAATGTTTCAAAAATTTCAGAATCAATATTAAAATCTTCATTATGTGCCTTAATGAACTCCAAAGCTAAAGTTGCGCTCTCTTTCATTACATCCCCTAGGTTGCCAGTTAAGGTTAATTTAGCACCTTTACCTTTAGATAAACTAGTTTCTATAAATAATATATCGCCACCAACTTGTGTCCAAGCTAAGCCAGTTACAACACCAGCCACATCATTACCTTGGTATTTAGCTTTTTCGTGCGAAGGCCCTAATATTTTAGCAATCGATTCTTCATTAATTTTTGGTAAAGCTTCTTCTTTTACAACATGAACAGCTACATAACGTGCAATTTTTGAAATGCGTTTTTCTAAATTACGCACACCACTTTCCGCCGTGTAATTTTCAATAATAAATTCTAATTGTTTATCTGTTAATTTTAGTTGAGATTTTTTTAAACCGTTGTCTTCAATTTGCTTTGGCAATAAATGTTGTTTAGCAATTTCAATTTTTTCCTCTACCGTATAACCGCTAACATCAATAATTTCCATACGGTCGCGCAAAGCTGGCTGAATGGTAGATAAATTATTACAGGTAGCAATAAATAAAATTTTACTTAAATCGTAATCATTTTCTAAAAAATTATCATAAAACGAAGCATTTTGCTCAGGGTCCAAAACCTCTAATAGTGCAGATGATGGATCACCATGATAATCACTTCCTACTTTATCAATTTCATCTAATATAAAAACCGGATTAGAAGATTGTACTTTCTTTAAGTTTTGTAAAATACGTCCCGGCATAGCGCCAATATAAGTTTTACGATGCCCACGTATTTCGCTCTCGTCTTTTAATCCACCTAAACTCATGCGGATATATTTACGACCTAAAGCTTTGGCAATACTTTTTCCTAAGGATGTTTTACCAACTCCTGGAGGACCGTATAAACATAAAATAGGTGCTTTTAAATCACCTTTTAGTTTTAAAACAGCTAAATGTTCTAATATCCTTTCTTTTACTTTTTCTAAACCAAAATGATCTTCATCTAAAGTTTTTTCCGCATTTTTTAAATCAAAATTATCTGTGGTGTATTCTCCCCAAGGTAAGTCTAATAATAACTCTAGATAATTAGTTTGAATTCCAAACTCAGGCGAATTTGGATTCATCCTCGTTAATTTACCAATTTGTTTTTCAAAAGTATTAGCAATTTCTTGTGTCCATTTCTTTGTTTTAGCGCGTTCTTTTAAATCATCAATATCCTGCTCATGGCTCTTTTCCCCTAACTCTTCCTGTATTGTTTTAATTTGCTGATTTAAAAAGTAATCGCGCTGTTGTTTATCAATATCAACTTTTACTTTATTTTGAATTTGATTTTTTAACTCCAACATTTGCAAGTCCTTACTTAAATGAGCTAAAACCATGGTTGCTCTATCTTTTAAGCTTGGAACTTCCAGCATTCGTTGTTTTTCGGATGATGAAGCATTCATGTTTGATGAAATAAAATTCACCATAAAGTTCTGACTTTCTATATTATTTAAAGCAAAACCTGCTTCGGCAGGAATATGCTGTGATTTTTTAATAATTTGTAAAGCCGTATCTTTTAAACTAGATACAATTGCCTGAAATTCCTCATCATCTTTATCAGGACGTGTTTCTTCAAAAAGTTTGGTTTTTGCTTTATAATAAGGTTCAGATTGTGTAAATTCTTTAATTCTGAATCGTTTTTTTACTTGAATAATAACGGTGGTATTACCATCTGGCATACGCAGCATTTTTATGATATGAGCTACGGTTCCAACAGAATGTAAATCTTCAGGAGAGGGATCCTCAATACCATCATTTTTTTGAGTAACAACACCAATTGTTTTATCGCCTTTATAGGCTTCTTTAATTAAAGAAATTGATTTATCTCTACCAACTGTAATAGGAATAACTACGCCTGGGAATAAAACAGTATTTCTTAACGGTAAAATTGACAGTATATCGGGTATTTTCTCAGCATGCATATTGGCTTCATCTTCCACAGATAGTAATGGAATGAAATCACTATCATCATCTATCATAGGTTCGAAGGGGAGTTTATCTGAATCATCAAAAAAGTTCATATTGTTTTATATTTTAATGGAATACAATATACTATTATTATGCCATGTGTTTTTTAGGACTTTGTGGCAGAAAAATAGGCGATTCTATATTTTTTAATTATAAATGATTATTTTTGAAACGTTGGAAAAGGGAATTTGGTGAAAATCCAAAACTGTACCCGCAGCTGTAAGCTTAAATTTAATATAATGTACATAGCCACTGTTTAAGTATGGGAAGGCACATTACTAGAGCAAGTCAGAAGACCTCCCAATAATCGATGTTTAGTGTTTCGGGAAGAAAACCATAAAGACATTGTATCATTTTAATGAAATGCTATTTTAACGGAATCATTTTCTGTGCTCTGCTTTTTTTAAAAATTGACGTTTTTGCTCAATTTGCACCCTCGGCAAGTCATTTTGGTACAACAGCCATTTATAAAGACAGTTCAATTTTTGTATCATGGGCAAACAATGGAACTGTAGTTCGTGGTTTACAAGATATTTCATTACCATTAAATGATTATGCAAATGTTGGCGATAGTGCTAGTGCTTTTGGCATGGCCGGAACAAACGGTGTAGTGAGTTTAGGTGATGGAGGCTTTGCTATCATGCAATTTGATACACCTATCATTAATGAATTTGGAGCTGATTTTGCTGTATTTGAAAATAGTTTTGATGATACCTTTTTAGAATTAGCATTAGTAGAAGTAAGTAGTGATGGCATTCATTTTTTCAGATTTCCAGCAACCAGTAATACCGATACCTTAATTCAAACATGGAGTTTTGGATTAACAGATGCCTCTAAAATTAATAATTTAGCTGGTAAATATAGAGGAGGATACGGTACCCCGTTTGACTTAGATGATATTGACGATAACATTTTATTAAATAAGCAAGCAATCACACATGTAAAAATAATTGATGTGGTGGGTTGTATACAAGATGAATATTGTACACGTGATATAAACAATCATAAAATAAATGACCCATGGCCAACAGCTTTTGGAAACGGTGGTTTTGATTTAGATGCTGTGGGCGTCATTCATCAACAAACTGTTAGTATTAATGAGTTAGATTTATTTCAATTTAACGTATTTCCAAATCCTGCTAGTGATATATTACATATTACTAGCGCTCTAAGTAATGCTTATTCAATAAGTATCATTAATTTAATTGGTGAAAAAGTATTACAAATAGATAATAAATTTAATTCT
>JBILOV010000022.1:0-17138 GCA_044374335.1 Bacteroidia bacterium
TCATCCACATGCAATTGATCTTTATTGTCAAATGCATTTATTATTAGTTGCTCTTCTGGGGATAAATTTAATAGCATTGGAATTTGATTATCCTTTTTCTTTTTCTGCTCTTCATTCCAATTCATTATATACATTAAATCTGCTGAACTTTCAATTAAGTTGGCTCTATGTGATTTTATTAATCCATTACATCCTTCGCTTAATATTTCTCCTGCTCTGCCAGGGAAGGCAAAAATATCTTTATTATATGAATTAGCTATTGTTGCAGTAATTAAACTTCCGCCACCTCTCTTTGACTCTACAACAACTAGCGCATCGCACATACCTGCAACAATTCTATTTCTTTTCGGAAAATTTTCTTTATCTGGATTAGTGCCACTCATAAATTCAGTTAACAATCCTCCTTGCAAAATCATTTTTTCAGCATAATTAGTATGTACAGAAGGATACACTCTATCTAAACCGTGCGCTAATACTCCAACTGTATTTAAACCACAGTCTAAAGATGTTTTATGGGCTGTAATATCTATACCGTAAGCTAGTCCACTTATCACTAAACATCCACTGTCTTTTAAATCAGTAATAAATTTCTCTGTGATTTGCTTCCCATAATTAGATGGGGTTCTGGTACCTACAACAGCTACAATTTTTTCAGTATTTATATCTGCATTTCCTTTATAATACAGCATTATAGGACTATCACTGCAATTTTTTAAACGTTGTGGAAATTTTTTATCTGTAAAAAAAAGTGCTTCAATATTATTATGTTCAATAAATTTTATTTCTTTTTCAGCTTTATTTAAAACCTCTTTACTTTGCAAAATAGCGTTTGATGTATAACTTCCAATTCCTGGTATTTTTTCGAGATGAGATTTTGAGGTCTTAAAAACTTCTTCGGCACTCCCACAATACGCAACCAAATTTTTAGCTAAAACATCTCCTACTCCAGTCAATAAAGTTAGCCCTATATTGTAAGTTAAATCCGCCGAAATCATGTTTTATTAATTGAAATTTATTATATTGTGTTCGTAAAAATAAACAGATTATGATGAAAAACATTAAATATATTTTAACAGGTGTATTTTTTTATACTTGTGAAATTTACGCACAAACTTTAGGCGTTGTAAAAGGTATTGTGAAAGACAAAACTTCAAATGAAGCAATTCCAGGCGCTGTAGTTGTTGTAGATAAAACAAAAGGTGTTTCAGCTGATATGGAAGGTGCGTTTTATATTAGTGCTGCGGAAGGAAGCCACACAATAGAATGTAGTTTTTTAGGGTATAAAAAATATAGTGAGAGTATAACCATTAGAGGAAATGATACTATTATAGTAAATATAAATTTAGGTAATGAAAATGAATCTGGTAATGGAAATCAATTATTAGACGAGGTGGTTATTTCTGCTGGTAGATTTGAGCAAAAATTATCTGACGTAACAGTTAGTATGGAAGTGATTAAACCAACTCTTATTGAAAATAAGGCGTCACAAAGTTTAGATATCATTATGAATCAAGTGCCTGGTGTTGTTGTGTCAGATGGGCAAGCTAGTATAAGAGGTGGAAGCGGATACAGTTATGGGGCAGGTACTCGTGTATTGATGCTAGTAGATGAAATGCCTATGATTAGTGCTGATGCAGCTGACATAAAATGGAATTATTTACCTCTTGAAAATTTAGAGCAAGTGGAAGTGATTAAAGGAGCATCTTCTGCACTATTTGGCTCTTCCGCAATGAATGGCGTAATTAATATGAGAACTGCTTATGCTAAAGATAAACCACAAACTACCGTAACGTTATTTGGTGCAACATACGATGCCCCAAGAAATTTAAAATATAAGTGGTGGAAAGGGACAAGCCAAAATCAAAGTGGTGTAAATTTTTCTCATTCCGAAAAAATAGGACGACTAGATTTGGTATTAGGAGGCCACATGTTTAACGATGAAGGATATCGTTATTTAGAAACTGAAAAACGAGGAAGATTTAACGTGAATTTGCGTTATAACTTTAAAAAAGTTCAAGGATTATCAATTGGTTTAAATACTAATATGATGGAAACCAGAGGTGGCTTATTCTTTTTATGGCAAAATGCCGATTCGGTTTATGCGCCGCAAGGTTTAAGTATTCAAAAATTTTCAAATCAACGTGTAAATATTGACCCATTTGTTACCTACTTTACAAAAAAAGGAGGTAAGTATAGTTTGCGTTCAAGATATTTTTTAACGAATAATACAAACGATAAAAATCAAGGTTCAAGGGCTGAACTTTATTACAGTGAATTTCAATATCAAAAACGTTTTAAAAATAATTTTACGATGACATATGGTGCTGTTTATATGGAACAGCAGGTAATCGCTGATTCATTATATGGCAGACATTCGGGAAAAAATTATGCAGGATATGCGCAGTTTGATTATAAATACAAAAAACTGACTACATCTCTTGGATTAAGAGGCGAATTTAATAGTGTAGATACTTCTTACACTAGAGGTTATCTGACTAAAAAAATAAACAATTTACCCTTTCAACCTGTACTTCGCGCAGGGTTAAACTATCATTTATTTGAATATACATTTATTCGAGCATCTTATGGTCAAGGATATAGATTCCCTACTATTGCCGAAAAATATGTGAGCACGAGTGTTAATATTTTAAAGGTATTTCCTAACCCATCATTACAACCAGAAAGAGGTTGGAGCGCTGAAATTGGTATAAAACAAGGTTTCAAAATATTAAATTTTAAAGGATTTTTAGACGTAGCAGGTTTTTGGACAGAGTACAGCAACATGGTAGAATTTATTTTTGACATTTATGGAAAAAAAACTGGCATCCCTTACATTGATTTAGGTAATGCACTTACTAAATATGCAGGCTTTAAATCTCAAAATGTTGGACGCGCTCAAATTAGTGGCATCGATGCATCGATTACAGGTGCTGGTAAAATGGGTCCGATAAATGTTACAACTCTTATAGGTTTTACATATACAAATCCAATTGATCCGGATTATAATTCAAAGACAGATACACTTGGTATAGAAGGACTAAAAGTATTAAAATACAGAAATCAGCAGTTGTTTAAATCAGATATCCAACTAGATTATAAAAAATTATCTGTTGGTTGGAGCCTGAGATATTATAGCTACATGGAAAACATAGATAGACGTTTTACTCAAAGCGTTTTACACGAATTTAACGATATTGCAGGTGGCATAAATTGGGATGCCAATCAAAGCACATACATTTTACCTGGATTAAACGAATACAGGGAATCGCACAGAAATTCAACTTACATAAAAATTGGCGGTGTAGATATTATTAAATGGTCTGGTGATTGGATAAATGATTTTAGAATGTCTTATCAATTATCAAAAACAATTAAAACATCTTTAATTGTAAACAATGCTTTTAATGCAGAGTATAGCTTAAGGCCGGGTGATGTTCGTCCTCCAAGAATGTTTTTACTGCAAGTTATGATGAGAATATAGTTGATATTTTAGCAATTTTTAAATATTAATTAGGCTGTAATTAACGTATATTTACAATAAAAAAATAATGGAAACAAATTTTAGAAAAACCGATTTAAATAATATTGAAAGTGCAACTATAATTAAAGAACGTTCACTTTTTGCATCTGTGTTTACTTGGATGTTTTTAGCATTAGGAATTACTACCGTGGCATCTTTACTTTTTGCTTATAACCCTGATCTTGGCGGATTATTGCGTAAGTATGATGAGTTTGGAAATCCAGTTGGCACATCAATGTTAGGATGGATTATTATGTTAGCACCTCTTGGTTTGGTATTAGTAATGAATTTTGCTTTCAATAAACTTTCGTTTGTGGCATTAATGGGAATATTTTTTGGATTTTCGGCATTAATGGGAATCAGTTTAAGTTCCATTTTTTTAGTTTATAATTTAGATTCTATAGGTGTTGTTTTTGCAAGTACTTGTGCTTTATTTGGCATCATGGCCGTTGCAGGATACACTACAAAAGCAGATTTAACCAAAATGGGTTCTTTATTAATGATTGGATTAATTGGAATTGTAGTTGCCTCATTAATTAATATGTTTATGAAAAGCGACACAATGGGTTACATTATTAGTATCATTAGCGTTATTGTATTTACAGGATTAACTGCTTATGATGTTCAAAAAATTAAAGAATTGGCCCAAGCTAATGATGGATCTTCTGATTTTAAAAAGATGGGTGTGATGGGTGCTTTAACTTTATATTTAGATTTTATTAACTTATTCTTATCGCTTTTACGTTTGTTTGGTAAAAGGGACTAGATCGTAAAAATCTCGAAAACAAAAACTCCTTATAATTATAAGGAGTTTTTTTTGCGTTAATTCAATTATTATAAAATATTTAGTTCAAGATTACATTAATTGCAATTGAGTGGGTGAAAAGATTTGATAATAAATAATCCCAGTTATCCAGTTTTTTATTTCTATCAAAAAGTTATCTTATTTTTTATGTAAATAAATGGTTTTTTGATTTGCTTTCTTTAGTGGAAATGTTTCTGTTTAATTAATATTTTGCACTTAAATCAACAGTATTTTCTTAATGTAACCCAAATATCATCTATAAATTTACCTAAAAATAATACATATAATGTTTAATTATAATTACTCTTTTATTACCTTTAACTAGTTTTATAAGTGAACAACCTAAAGGAATTATTATTTATTATAACAATCCTTAACCGCTTTTTAAATTTTAGATTTACTTAGCAAGATGGCCCTTTTTAATATAAAATTTTTTAATTTACTTGCTTTTACTTTCATTCTCTTAAACGCAAAAGCTCAAACGCTTATTATGAATGAGGTTTCTAACGGGCCTTCTGGCAGTCAAGAATATGTTGAGTTTGTAGTTGTAAGCAACACTGCAATATATAATTGCAGTAGCTCAACTCCACCATGTATTGACATAAGAGGATGGATATTTGATGATAATAGTGGATACCACGGCCCTAGTGGTGTTGCAGCAGGAGCGATTCGTTTTTCTCAAAATTCAATATGGGCTTGTGTTCCATTAGGATCTATTATTTTATTATATAATGATGCCGACAAAAATTCAGCAATAACTTTAGCAGATGATTTATCAATGACGGATGGTAATTGTAGAATAATTGCTCCAATAAGCAATACATCTCTTTTCGAAAGAAACACCTCTACCCCTGGTGCGGCAGCATGCTCTTATCCTTCAACTGGATGGGTTGCGGGTGGTAGTTGGTCATTTACAGCATTAGCAAATACTTCCGATTGCGCTCGAATAGTTAATCTCGCTGGTTGTGAGGTTTTTTCAGTTTGCTATGGCGCCGCAAATAATTTAAATACGCTCATTTATTTTCCAACAGCAGGCACAGGAACAGTTTATTCATTTAACAGCGTTAACCCTCAAATACAAGCTAATTGGTCTTCCGGAAGCGCCGCAGTAATGCAAACTCCTGGCACTCCAAATAATTCCGCAAACGCTGCTTATATAGCTCAGTTTAATAATGGGTGCATTCCAATTACACAATTAACGGTTACTGCCGTTGCGGTTGATGCAGGTTGCACATGTAATGGCTCGGCAACAGCTAATTCATTTGGTTCAATTGGAGGCTACACATATGTTTGGTATGATGCGAGTATGAATTCGATAGGACAAACAGCGGCTACTGCAACAGGTTTATGTGCAGGGGTTTATTATGTAACTTCAACATCACAAATTGGATGTATAGTAACAACTTCGGTTACAATAAACTCATCTTCTACCGCTTCTGTATCTGTAAATTCTCAATCTATTTGTGCAGGAACTTCAACGACACTATCTGCAATACCCTCTGCCTCAGGTGGAACATTTTTTTGGTTCCCAAGTGGAGCAACAAGTTCAAGTATTTCAATAGCACCAGGTTCAACAACAACCTATACTGTAGGTTATACTTTTGCAGGTTGTACAAGTACTAACATTGCAACTATTTTTGTTACACCTATGCCAACAGTTACCGTAAATTCTACTACACTTTGTTCAGGGCAAACGGCTACATTGATTGCAAATGGTGCTTCAACTTACTCATGGAGTTCGGGAACAACAAGCAACTTGTTAGTTGTTTCGCCAAGTATCAGCACAACTTATTCTGTAATAGGAATCAATGCAACATGCACTAATACAACTTCAGCATTTGTAAATATTTTTTCATCACCTACTCTTGCTGTAAGCCCTTCAACTATTTGCGCAGGTGAAACAACAACATTAATGGTGAGTGGCGCTAATTCATATCTTTGGAATACAGGACAAACAACCCATACCATTACCGTAAATCCAATTACATCAACTACCTATAGTGTTTCAGGCACTAGTGGTTTGTGCAACAACTCAACAACCGTTAATGTAACGGTTAATCAATTGCCTAGTGTAACTGTATTAAGTCAAACTATCTGCATAGGACAAAGTGCAACACTAATAGCTAATGGAGCAGCATCATATAGTTGGAGTAATACTAGTTTAAATAATACATTGATAGTTAATCCTAATGCGACAAGCGTTTATACAGTTACCGGTACAACTTTAAGTTGTTCAGCTGCAGTAACAGCAACCGTATTTGTTGATGCTATTCCAACTATTTTTTTTAATTCAAACAAAACCTCAGGTTGCGCTCCGCTTTGTATTCAGTTTACTGATTTTGCAACATTAACCAGTGGTACAATCTCAACTTGGGATTGGACTTTTGATGATGGAAGTACTTCTAATATGCAAAATCCCTTTCATTGTTTTGATAACCAAGGATCTTATGATGTATCGTTAACAGTGACATCATCCAATGGTTGTTCAAGTTTGCTTGTAAATTCAAATATGATTACTGTATTTCCAACACCGATAGCTGAGTTTGAAAGTAATTTTGATGAGACTGATATATTAAATCCGACAATCAACTTTACAAATCTTTCTTCAAATGCTAATGATTATGCTTGGAATTTTGGAGACACTATATCAACTATAACAAATCCTACACACACCTATGATATCGAAGGAACCTACACAACAACATTAACGGCTACCAATCAATTTGGCTGCAAAGATGCAGTGATACATGATGTAATAGTTAAAGGAATATTTACTTTTTATACTCCAAATACATTTACACCTAATGAAGATTTTATAAATGATGTTTTTCTTCCAATAGGGTTTGGATGGGATCCGGATAAATATCAATTAGAAATTTTTGACAGATGGGGCAATAATTGTTTTACCACCAAGGAAGTTGGTAGAGGTTGGGACGGAAGAGCAAATAACGGAAATAAAACAGCTCAAATAGGTACATATACCTGGAAAGTTGAATTAACAGATTTGTTTGGGGTATCTCATAATTATATTGGAAGAATTATGCTAAATAAATAATCTAAATCTATTGGTAATTGCAACCTATATTATTTGCAATAATTAATTACAAAATTATTTTTTAACTACTTTTTTGGCTGGCGTTTTTGCTATGGTGTTTTTCGCGTCTACTTTTTTTACAGTTTGTTTTTTGATTGGCTCAGATTTTTTTGGAGTTTCTGTCTTTATTGATTTTGCAGGAACTTCAATTTTTAGCGCCTTCATAATTAATTCTTGATTTCTAATAATTGTTCTTAGCATTTCTTTACTTTCCTTTTTCATATGTAGATATTATTGTTTTTTAGTTGTCATATGGTTTAGCCAGTTTATCTTCATTTGTGTTTGTGTTTTAGCAAACATGGCTATTCATATGTTATAATTATTGTTTTTTATTGTCATATGGTTTTGCCAGTTTAATCTATTGTGTTTGTGTTTGGGCAAACATAGCTATTTCATAACAAATTTAGTTTTAACGAAAATACGAAGGAATTTTCTTAAAACTCACTTTAAATTAACAGTCCTTGATGATAATTAACACAAACTTTACTTGAAGTCAAATTTTCTTAGATTTAAAAGAGAATATTTATAATTTAAATAAACATCGCTACGTCTTCTTTTAAAACCTTATTCTTAGTGGGATAAGTATCAAATAACAGTTCTAAAGTTTCATTAATGTTATTTGCTTCAATTTTAGGATTATTGTTATTTTCATAAACCCATTTCTCAATAATTTCTACAAAATCTTCACCAACATCTTCCAAAACTTTTACACCCATCTGTTTAATAGCTGCGGCATTGCATTGTTGCTCGTAGTGATTTTTAATAGGAATACTGATTAATTTTTTCCCTAAATATAAAGCTTCCGAAGGAGTTTCAAATCCTCCTCCGGTTATTAAACCATGGCAGCTTAATAAGCTTTTATTAAATAAGGCTTGATTAATTGGATAGTAAGTAATATTTTTTTCAGTTCTTATAGATTCTATGCTTTCTAAAAACCAATGGAAATTAATGTGAGGTAATTTATTGAAGGCTTCTAACAAACAATGTTTTTGAAACGAAGGTAAATATACCGATATATGATTTAAATCGGTTGGAACAACATCTATAAATTCTTCTTTAATAACTGGTGGAAAAATAAAGGAGTCATATTTTTGAAAATGAAATCCAATATGATTTGTTGCGCGAGCATAATGTTTTAATATGGTTTCGCCAATCATACTCTTTTTATCTGGTCGCGGTGTTGCATTCGATTGAAAACTTGCCTGATGTCCTAATTGTACTGATGGCAATCCTTTTAATTTGCAAGCTAAAGAAGTCACAAAATCAAAATCATTAATGATGACATCATATTTTTCGAGTGGTAAAGATTTTGCATCCCTATACATCATATAAGGTTTAATGTTTTTCATAACATCAAAATAATTTAAACCACCACATTTACTATAATGTAAACTACAACCTTGACTTTTATATTTTATAGGTAATTTAAAATCTAAATTAGCGTTATTACCACTTATAAAAAAATCAACCTCTCCAAATTTTTTTAAATACGGATACAGTTGCTGTGCACGGCTAACATGACCGTTTCCAGTAGCTTGTACAGCATAAAATATTTTATTTTTTTTCATTTGCTATGATGCTAAAATTTTGGCAACAATATCTTCTTGTTCTAAAACATCCTTGGAATAAATCAATTCTAAATAGTTTTTATCGTAATTAAATATTTCCCATAACCCATTGTTATACTCTAACGATGTTAAATTTTCAACCCAATCTCCGCTATTCATGTAGGTTACTGTTCCTTTTTCGGTTACTACATTTTTAATTTGTGGCATATGAATATGTCCACAAACAACAAAATCATATTCTTTTTCAATGGCAATTTCAGCAGCAGTAGTTTCAAAATCACTTACAAAAGCCACAGCCTTTTTAACTCCATCTTTAACCATTTTTGAAATACTTAATTTTTCTTTTCCAAATAATTGCAAAGCCCAATTAATAAAACGATTAATAAGTATTAATAAATCATAGCCTTTACCGCCTAACTTTGCTAAAAATTTAGCGTAGCCTTTTGTTGAAGAATCAAAAACATCGCCATGAAATATCCAGGTTTTTTTGCCATCTATTTCCAAAAGTAACTTATCTACTATTTCAAGATTTCCTAAATGTAAATCAGTATATTTTCTTAACATCTCATCATGATTTCCGGTAATATAGTAAACCTTTGTTCCATGGCTTGCCATCTTCATTATGTGACGAAGAACATCCATGTGAGAAGCAGGAAAATAATTTTTACTAAAATTCCACATGTCAATAATATCTCCATTGAGCACTAAAGTTTGTGGATTAACTGTTTTAAGGTAATGTAACAATTCCTTGGCGTGGCAGCCGTATGTACCTAAATGCACATCGCTAATCACTAAAAGTTGCAACTCTCTTTTGCTATACATTATTAGTTTTTACAAATGTATTGCCGCATTATTATGTTAATGTTTTTTATATATTAAGATAGTAAAAAGAAATTGATACCAAATTGAAAACAATTTTAATAAAAAAGTACATTAAAAAATTGTCAATTAAATATATCTATCAAAAAGAATCACGCCATACTTTTGTTTTAAATGTAACCTTTAGGTAACCTTTATGTAACCATTATTTGCCACTCTTATTTTAATATATTTTACAACGGAACTCGTGAAAATTTTTTCAAACCAAGACGTATAAAAAAATTACTTTATCTTTATAAGAGTTTTTTATTTGTATTTTATAATATGTTACCAATTAATTCTCTTATTCTTTTACGTGGTTTGCCAGGAAGTGGTAAAACTACCTTAGCCAAATTGTTATCAGAAAACAATACGTACCCTGTTTTTTCGGTCGATGATTTTTTTACTAATGAATTAACCGGAGAATATATATTTAATTTTAAAGATAATCATTTGGCATATAAACAATGTGAAGAATTAACTAAAGATGCCATGCAACAAAAAATTTCTAAAATTTTTGTACATAATACATTTACTATGGATTGGGAGTTAGAGCCATTTTTTAAATTAGCCTCTGATTTTAAGTATAAACTTTTTGTAGTGACCGTTGAAAATTATCATCAACATACAAACACACATGAAGTGAGTGATGAACAACTTCAAAAAATGGCGGAGAAGTATAAAGTTAAGCTTTTGTAATATTAAATTATGTTTTTCAATTGTTCTGTAATCTCCAATACGGCAGGGCAAACAAACGTATTCCTATAAGTTAAATCTAAAAGTTGTTCCATACGTTTTCTGTCTGTATGTGGGTATTCTTTGCAAGCATTTGGCCTTGCTTCATAAACAGAACAGAAATTATCAGCACCTAAAAATGGACAAGGCGCTTGACGAAGAACATAATCTTTATCTTCATCAATGCGTAAATATTTTTCAATAAATTCGCCGGGTTTTATACGAAGATTTTTTGCTAAACGTTCAATATCTCTGTTATAAAAAATGGGTGAGGTTGTTTTACAGCAGTTAGCGCATGATAAACAATCTGTTTTTTCAAACACTTCATCGTGTAAAGTATGAAATTGATGATCTAAGTTTTTTGGTTTTGTACGCTTGAGTTTGTCAAAAAAAATCCTATTCTCTTTTTTAAGAGTAAACGCTTTTTGATTATGTTTTTCAATATCCAAGATACAACGTGTAAATTAGAGGTAGGCCAATTAATAGTTTTAGTAAGGATTTTCAGTAATAAATTCTTCGGGTGTTTTAGCATCTTCAATAGAAAAATGGCCAATTTTAGTTCTGCAAAGAGCATCTAAATAAGCTCCACTGTTTAATGCTAAACCAAAATCACGTGCAATGCTTCTAATATAGGTCCCTTTGGTGCAAGCAATTCTAAATTCAACAAGTGGCAACTTGCAGCTCGTTATTTCAAATTCTAATATTTCAATTGGGCGAGCTTTCAACTCTATTTCTTCGCCAACACGTGCTAATTTATATAAACGTTTACCATCAACTTTTACAGCGCTATACATTGGCGGCACTTGTTCTTGTTTGCCTATAAATGATTTTGCTGTTTCGTAAATAAGTTCTTCGGTAATATGATCTGTAGGGTAAACAAAATCAACTTCTTTTTCTTTATCATAACAAGGAGTGGTGGCACCGATAAAAAAAGCACCTGTATATTCTTTAGGTAAATCTTGAAAAGAAGAAATTTCTTTGGTTTTTTTTCCTGTACAAATAATTAGTAAACCTGTTGCTAGTGGATCTAAAGTTCCGGCATGTCCAATTTTTAAATGAACTAGTTTTTCATCTAATAATAAAGAAGGATGTTTTTTTAAAGCATGCTTTAGTTTATTGACAGCCTGAAACGACGACCAAGTGTATGGTTTATTAATTAAAAGTAATTCGCCGCTGCGGTAATCAGTTGTCATGGCGGCAAAGATAAGTTTTATTCCTTAATAAATTTCCTGCTAAACTCTCCCTGCTCTGTTTTTATTTTAATAAAATAAAGGCCAGAATTTAATTTAGAGACATCAATCGATGTTTGGTCGTCGCTCGATAATACTATTCTCACTGTTACGTCATAAACGGTAGATTTAATAATACCATAATTTGAATTAATGTTTAAGGAGTTATTTGCAGGGTTAGGATAAATATCCAATACACTATTTTTATCCGACTCTTTGATATTTAAGGCTAAACAATAATTTGTATTTATTGTGAAATTAGTTACCGTATTAACCGTTGGATTATTACTTATCAATGTATAAGGCGGCGTATCGTTAGTTGTCAGATACCTTAAAGTATTTCCGATAGGCCCATTAAACGAAGTCATCATTGGATTTACTGTTGAGGTAGTGCAGTTTGTACTTAATGATGAATCTAAAAAAGTAACAGATAGAGGGTTTGAAGGAAAGTTAGGTGCAATCACATCATAAAAATAGCTGTTGTTATTTAAGAAATGCAGTTTAGCAGATTCGGGCTGTGATGACGGCGGCCACCAGTTATATGAAAAGAGTGTTTTGTATTGTCCGCTAAAAACACCTGTAGAATCGAATTTAAAACACATGTTATAAAATCCTGTATGATTATTCCCGGGGCCAAATTTTGGCGATATTGTAAAAATTACATTTTTATTCTCGTCTTCATCAAAACTATTAATTAGAAAATCAGATCCGTAAAAAGAAGGAAATTTTTTATTCCATACAATAGAATTATTTTTATATTTTCTTACAGTTGTATATCTGGGACTAGTGATCTGATACACGTGTTCTGTGAAGGAATAATAAACATCCGATTCATTTCTGGATTTATAGTAGTTTGAAGTAGTTATATAGTAATGTTGTGGATATTCATAAATACCTGATTGTGAATAAACCGAGTCGCCTGGCTCTGAATAGGTAAAGAGAGATACATTATCATGTTCGAATCCATGATCTGTATAAATACATTTATAATACCCTGAGGAATCATTTAAAATGGTAACATGACTAAATGCGAATAGCTTCGCAAAATGTTTAAAGAATATCATATTGCCCAAAGTATCGAGTTTTATCAAAAGTGCAGAGGGAGAATTAAAATCGACTGCCTCTCCTGAAAGCATTAAATTATTATTTCTGTCTAGTAGTAATTGTCTGATGTAGATATCGGAAAACGATGGATGGTCAACTGTATTTGTCCAAACAGCATTTCCGTTATTATCTATTTTTCCAACATATTTGGTGTTGGGATTACTATTCGTGCCTGTATAGCTTACTAAGTCTTTTGCAATAAAGAATAAGCTACCAGTTTTGGATAATAACAAACTATAAAACTCTAGACCATCATATGTTTTAACCCAAATAGGATTGAAATTTTTATCCAGCTTTTCAAGTTGATTGCCTTGATACATATAGATATTTGTATCAGCATCGATAACATATTGGCCTTCATTCCCTGTAGATGCATTCAGATATGGATATACCTGCTGGGCTCTTACAAAACCCGAAGAATAGATATGTATGAAATAAAATAAAAGTAAAAGTCTCTTCATGCATTACGATTAGTAATAATGAAGGTAGTAAAAATAATTGAGATGCTGAAACAAGTTCAGCATGACTAAAAAAATTAAAAACTATGTCCCATTTTATCTTTCTTGGTCTGCATATACTTTTCGTTATGCGGATTGGATTGAATAATGATAGGAACATTCTCAACAACCTCTAATCCATAACCAATTAAACCAACACGTTTTACAGGATTATTAGAAATTAATTTCATTTTACTAATTCCTAAATCTCTGATAATTTGCGCGCCAACACCATAATCGCGTTCATCCATTTTAAAACCTAATTCTAAATTAGCTTCAACGGTATCTCTGCCTTGTTCTTGTAATTTATAAGCTTTTAATTTATTTAATAAACCAATACCTCTACCTTCTTGGTTCATATAAACAATGGCACCTTTTCCTTCCTTTTCAATCAGCTCCATTGCTTTGTGTAATTGTGGACCACAGTCGCAACGGCAAGAACCAAAAATATCACCCGTAACACAAGATGAATGTACTCGCACTAAAACAGGCTCGTCTTTATTCCATTCACCTTTTATAAGTGCCATGTGTTCTTCTCCGTTTGTATCAACTTTGTAAGCAATTAATTTAAAATCTCCCCATTGAGTTGGCATATCCACTTCCACCTGACGAGTCACAATGCTTTCTTTACTTAAACGGTAAGAAATTAAATCCTTAATCGTCACAATTTTTAAATCAAATTGTTTGGCAACTTTTACCAAGTCGGGTAAACGAGCCATAGTTCCGTCTTCATTTAATACTTCTACTAAAGCACCGCAAGGTTCAAATCCAGCTAAACGAGCAAAATCAATGGTTGCTTCAGTGTGCCCGGTGCGACGTAAAACACCACCAGTTTTTGCAATTAAAGGAAATATATGTCCAGGTCTTCCAAAGTCGGAAGCTTTCATATTGGGATCAATTAAAGCTTTTACAGTTTTAGAACGGTCGGCTGTTGAAATTCCGGTAGTACATCCATAACCTAATAAATCAACAGAAACAGTAAATGCCGTTTCGTGCAATGCTGTATTAGACGTTACCATTAGCTCTAATTTTAATTCTCGGGCTTTTTCTTCGGTAACCGCTGCACAAATTAAACCACGACCATGAGTAGCCATAAAGTTTATAATTTCAGGAGTAACATTACGAGCGGCAGTTAAAAAATCACCTTCATTCTCTCTGTCTTCGTCATCAACTACAATAATAACTTTACCTGCTTTTATATCAGCAATGGCTTCTTCAATTGTATTTACTTTTATTGTTTCCATGATTCTTGATTTGCGAGGCAAATTTACGGATTTAATGGCTATTTACGGAAAAAGTCGTCTACAACTTTCGTTCTATAGGTAAAAATTTCTTCAACGCGTTTTCTAATAAATAAGGCATGAGCAATAGTGCCTAAAATCCCAAATGGAAGCACATAATTCACTTCATCATTCATCTCAACCCCCGTAGATGTTTTTTTAAATGAATGGCGGTGATGCCATAATTTATATGGACCGAATCGCTGCTCATCAATAAAATATTCTCCTTCTTTTACATGTGTAATTTCCGTCATCCATTTTACAGGAATGCCTAGCATGGGTTTAAGAATGTAGGTGATGATTTGCCCAGCATACATTTTCTCCCCATCTTTTTTATCGGAGGTAATGATAAAGCCCATATCGGGAGGTGTTATTTTTTGTAAGTTATTTGGGGAAGAAAAAAAATCCCAAGCTTCTTCTAAACTAATAGGTAAATGTTGAGTGCTCTTAATGCTATAGAAGTTCATAATGTTATATCTTTGTTATAAGACAAATAAAGACACGCAATGTTTCAAATTTTCATTGATAATTTAAAAACAAATTTACAAAACCCATTACCAGGTTTGGAAGCGCAGTTTGAAATGGCTCATGTAAAACGTGAAAAAGTCACTGAAAACTCATTTGAGGCAGAAGAATACAGGCCAAGTGCAGTCTTAATTTTATTGTATCCAAATGAACAGCAACAAACCTCTGTTCTATTAATTGAACGCATGACATATAATGGTCATCATAGTGGACAAATTGCATTACCTGGTGGAAAAGTTGAGCCAGCAGACGAAAATTTACGAGCAACTGCTTTACGCGAATTTTTTGAGGAAACAGGTTCTGATTTAACACCAACTATTATTGGACAATTAACACCTATTTATATTCCGGTGAGTAAATTTATGGTTCAGCCTTTTGTTTCTTATGTTAATCAAAAACCAAATTTTTCGGCTAGTTCCAATGAGGTAAATGCATTAATTGAACTGGAAATTGCACAGTTGTTAAATCCAGATATCATTAAAGAAACAACCATAGAGCCAACTCCTGGATTAAAATTAAAAACACCTTACTTTGATGTACAAGGAAAGGTGCTTTGGGGTGCAACAGCAATGATGCTGAATGAATTGAAGTGGGTGTTGAGAAAATAGAACGCTGATGCCGCTGATTTTTTATGATTAGAACAATGATTCTTTGTTTTATAAAATCATAACTATCATAATCATCTGCGTAATCTGTGTTCCATTAAAATTAAAACTCACAATTATTTGGAGTTCTTGGGAAAGCAATCACGTCGCGGATGTTAGTCATGCCCGTTACAAATAATACCAAACGCTCAAAACCTAATCCAAAACCTGCATGCGGACAAGCACCAAAACGGCGTGTATCTAAATACCAGCTCATTTCTTCAGTAGGAATATGCATATCATTCATACGAGCTTCTAATTTCTCTAAACGTTCTTCACGTTGAGAACCACCAATAATTTCGCCAATGCCTGGGAATAAAATATCCATGGCGGCTACCGTCTTACCATCATCGTTCATACGCATGTAAAATGATTTAATGTCTTTTGGATAGTCCGTTAAAATAACTGGTTTCTTAAAATGTTTTTCTACTAAGTAACGCTCGTGTTCGCTTTGCAAATCAGATCCCCAGCCTTCAATAATGTATTGAAATTTCTTTTTCTTGTTATGGTTAGATTCACGTAAAATATCTATTGCTTCGGTATATGTAATTTTTGCAAATTCATTTCCTAAGCAGAAGTTTAATTTTTCTAATAAATTTAATTCGCTTCTATCTGCTTGTGGTTTATTTTTTTCTTCATCTAACAAACGTTGAGATAAGAATTCAATGTCTTCCTTATTTTTATCTAAAGCATAAGTAATTACATACTTCAACATTTCTTCTGCTAAAGCCATGTTGTCTTGTAAATTATAAAATGCCATTTCTGGTTCAATCATCCAAAACTCAGCTAAGTGCCGTGTTGTGTTTGAATTCTCTGCTCTGAATGTTGGCCCAAAAGTATATACATCGCTAAAAGCCATGGCAGCTAATTCGCCTTCTAATTGACCAGAAACTGTAAGGTTGGTCGACTTACCAAAGAAATCTTGTTTGTAATCGATTTCACCAGTTTCTGTTAGTGGTGGATTTTTAGGGTCTAAAGTGGATACACGAAACATTTCACCAGCACCTTCTGCATCGCTGCTGGTAATGATTGGCGTATGCATGTAAACAAATCCTTTATCATTAAAAAATTTATGAATAGCGTATGCTAGTGTATGACGTACTCTGAAAATAGCACCAAATGTATTAGTACGAAAACGTAAATGAGCAATTTCTCTTAAGAACTCAAGGCTATGTGCTTTTGGTTGTAATGGATAAGCGTTTGGTTTTGCAATGTCGGATTCAGAATCACCATATACTTCAATTTCCGAAACAATGATTTCTACCGCTTGTCCTTTACC
>JBILOV010000026.1:0-16669 GCA_044374335.1 Bacteroidia bacterium
TGGTGATTTTAGGCGTTACTAAAACAACCTCGTTAATTTTTAAGGATGAATTTACAACTTTAAAAAAAATAGATATTGAACCGTATAATATTACTTATTCTAAAAAATTACCATTAAGTATTAAATTGTTGTTTGACGCACCAAGAATTTTAGGAGTCATTAAAAAAGAACAACAACAGTTAGCGAAAATAATTAAAGAACATCAAATTGATGTGGTGATTAGCGATAATCGATTTGGATTAAATAATAAAAATGTTGAGTGTATTTACATGACTCATCAATTAAATATACAAGCAGGCATTTTTTCTGTTATTGCTAATAAAGTACATCACCATTATATTAAACAATTTAATTCAGTTTGGATTCCGGATTTTGAAGACGAAAAAATCTGTTTGGCTGGCAAATTATCAAGAAACACTTCTCTTAAAAATGTAATTTACCTAGGCCCATTAAGCAGACTTCAAAAGGTTGATGAATTTAAAAGTGAATATGATTATTTATGTTTACTTTCTGGGCCAGAACCTTTGCGGGCAGATTTAGAAAAAAGGTTGATAAAAAAAGCTAATCTTTCTAATAAGAAAATTGCTATTGTGAGAGGTTCGAAACAAATACTTAATTGTTCTATAAATGATAATATTACTTTAGTTGATTTGCCAAATGCTTTACTGTTGAGCCAATTAATTAGTAATTCGAAAACTATTGTTTGTAGGAGTGGTTATAGTACTTTGATGGATTTACATCATTTGCAAACCACCAATTTTATTTTAATTCCAACTCCTGGTCAGTATGAGCAATTTTATTTAGCCAATTATTGGAAAAAAAAGTTTGGCGCTAAAGTTATTCAGCAAAACGATTTACCTAATTTCTCTGATGAGTAGTATAAATTTCGTTTTTTTTAATAAATGACCGAGTGAAGCTATTAATTTAATTATTAAAGTGTTGTGAAAATTTCATAAATAATACTATTTTTAACAAGTAATAGTAATACCATTTTATGAAACATATTTTATATTCCTTTTTGACCGCTTTTTGTATTGTTTTTGTAAACATTAACGTAATAAGTGCGCAACAAATAAATCCAAAAATACAGGAAGTTTATGGCAACATGACTGAACAAATAGCCCAAAACGAACCAGATAGAATTAAAGCACTTAACGATTTATTAGAAAATAGAATTAAAATAATTATATCTCCTATTATAGGCGACGATAAGTACACAAAATTATCTAGTGTGCCACTTTTAAATAAATATAATCCTAATTTAGCTAGAGATAAAGAATTTGATCCGGAAAACTTTAATCCATTAAAGTATAACATGAATTTCTTTACCGCGCAAACTCAAGTTTACCGGGTTGATTATACTGATTATATTATTGTAATTGAAAAACAAAGAACAAAAAATTAATCGAATCTACTTTTACTAAAACCACAAAGCAAAAATTTTTATTTTGAAAATCATGAAGCATATTTTAATATTATTGTTGTCGTTTACTTCGACATGTTACTTTTCACAAAATTATTTACTCAATGGTACAACAAATGGTACCACAGTTTCGGGTTGTAGTGGTAATTTTTATGACAATGGTGGCGCTGGTCTTAATGCTGCCGGTTCCTATGCCAATAATGCAAACTGGACAATAACATTTTGCCCTTCTGCTGCGGGTAGTAAGGTTAATTTATTGTTTACTGATTTTGATGTTGAAAACGGGTGGGATTTCATGTACATTTATGATGGCGCTAATACATCTGCGCCTTCTTTAGGTGTTTATTCTGGAGCTGTTACACCTATTGGTAATGTGCAAGCAACAGCTACAAATACATCAGGGTGTATTACAATACGATTTACCTCTGATGGCTCATTTACTTATGGTGGTTGGCGAGCTGTAATTTCCTGTGTTACCCCCTGTGAAACCATTAATTCAGTTTTTAATGGTTCTACTCCAGCAGCTGGAGCAGGAGGAATAATTAGGGTTTGTCAAGGGGCTAGTGTCACTTTTAATGGAAGTGGAACTTTTTCCTCAGGTAGCTCAACTGGCGCTACTTATTCTTGGAACTTTAATAACGGGTTGACTGGCTCAGGTCAAACGGCGACTACAACTTATACCGCTCCGGGTGTTTATGTAGTTAATTTAAATATTAACAAAGCTGGTTGTATCAATTACAATAAAATTAACCAAATAGTGCATGTATCAACCACGCCTTCATTTTCTGCTACAACCACAAGCACCAATTCAATTTGTTTAGGGCAATCAGCCACACTCATAGGTTCCGTTACACCCACTCCATTTGTTACAAACTGTACTCCTCCTATAGCGGGTGTAACTCCCTTGCCTGATGGTATCGGTGTTTCTTATCAAACTTGTATAACCGTTGATTGTTTTGGTTCATCGCAAATAGTTAACTCTGCAACAGACATAGCAAATATTTGCATTAATATGGAACACTCTTACCTTGGTGATTTGCAAATGGAGATTGTTTGCCCAAATGGCCAAACGGTTCCTTTAAAAACATATGCACAAGGTGGGGGTGGAACCTATTTAGGGAATGCTTTAGATGATGGAACAACTAATCCTGGAACAGGAGCTAATTATTGTTTTTCTATGTCGGGAACTGCACTTTTAGTAAATGGACCTACTGTAATTTCGGGTAATCCAGCAGGGGCTTCAATTGCTGCAGGCACCTATTCCCCTGCTTCAAGTTTTGCTGGTCTGGTAGGATGTCCTTTAAATGGTGGTTGGTGTATTAAGATTACTGATAATCTTGCAATTGATAATGGAACTATATTTAGCTGGGATGTTAATTTTTCAACCGCAGTGCCAGCCTCACAATCTTTTACACCAAGTATCGTTTCTCAAACTTGGTCAGGAGCAAGTATTACGTCAACAGTTGGTAATAATGCTGTTATAACTCCAACGTCAACTGGTACAAAATGTTACACTTTAACTGCTGTAGATAATTTTGGTTGCAGTTATACAACCGTTCAATGTGTTACAGTTACGCCCGGTTCGTATGCTGGAGTAAGTAATACTTTAGCTGTCTGTAATTCCGCCGCCTCTACAAATTTATTTTCTTTACTTGGCACAGGCGTTGCAACCACAGGCAGTTGGTCTGGTCCAGCGCCTGCTCTTTCAGGGGGTAATTTAGGAACTTTTAACCCTGCTGGTTTAACGGCAGGCGCTTATAATTATACGTATACGGTCCCTGCTTCAGGCAGTTGTCCCCCATCTACCGCTATAGTATCAGTAACGGTTCGGCCTAATCCGTCGGCTACTTTAACTTTCACCAATCCAACATGTGCAAATCCAACTGGAGGAATAATAAATATTAATAACACATCTTCGCCATTACCTCCGCCAGCACAAACTATTTCAAGTTTCGCAAGTAGTTTAGGTACAGTAACTGGTCAAACTGTTACTGGATTGGGGGTTGGGACACCAGTAATTACATTAACCAATAACTTTGGATGTACATTTACAGTATCGCCACCTGCATTAACTATTACTCCTGGCCCAACAGCATTTTCTTTAACGCCAGCAAATACAACCTGTGGCAATAATAATGGTACTTTAACATTTGGAGCTCCCATAACAGGAGGCACGGCACCTTACACTTATTCAGTAAATGGCGCAGCTGCAACTTCGGTAACATCTAGTTTGTCAATAGGGACATATTCTGTTACAATAAAAGATCTAAATGGTTGTGTATTAACTCAAACAACTAGTATCATTAATATTCCTGGCCCAACCGCAATAGCAGGAACAACTACACAAGCAAGTTGTACTTCATCTAACGGTACATTCAGTGTTACTGGAGTAACTGGTGGAACAGCAGCCTACACATACAGTGTAGATGGAGTTGGCACATCAAGTTTAACAAGTGGTTTGGCAGCCGGAACGCATACAATTTTAGTAAGAGATGCTAATGGATGTATTTTCAGCAGAACCTTTGTTATTGGAACAGCAAGTGGCCCTTCAAGTTTTGTTGTCAACACAACAAATTCAAATTGTGGATTAGCAAACGGAACATCGACAGTATCAGGAGTAGTTGGCGGCACTCCAACCTATAGTTTTTCTTTTGATGGAGGTGCATTTGGCACAGGTACAACTTCATCAGGTTTAACCGCGGGGAATCATACGGTAGTAGTAAAAGATATTAACGCTTGTACATTGACAGTTACCTATAGTGTTTCAAATAATGCACCGCCAACAGCAGCTATTTCAAGTTCATTAAATGTGTTATGTAATGGAGCATCAACTGGTAGTTTAACCGTAGTTCCAACTGGCGGTACAAGTCCATATACTTATACGCTAACAAGCCCAACTCAAACAAATACTACTGGAGCATTTACAAGTTTGCCTGCTGGAACTTATAGTATAACTGTGAAAGATAATTTTGCATGTACAGCAACAGTTACTGCCGTTATTAGTCAACCAACATTACTCACAGGAACAGTCAGTTCTGTCCCAGTTAATTGCTTTGGAAATGCGACAGGATCTGTTTCTGCAAGTGGCTCAGGAGGCTTAGCTCCATATACTTATTTGTGGCCGACTTTAGGAAACAGCACTTTATCAACTGTTGGTGGAGTAACGGCTGGAACGTACACGGTTACAATCAGAGATGCTAATTTATGTTCAATTACAAGAACAATTACTGTAACTGAGCCAGCTTCGTTAACATTAACATCCACTCTTACTCCAGCAACATGTAGTTTACCTAATGGTTCAGGTACGGTCACAGTTGGAGGAGGAACTACTAATTATTCTTATAACTGGAGTAATGGCGGAGTAACAAATATTTTAACAGCAGCCTCTGCAGGTACTTATACATTAACAGTGCAAGACTTTAACGGTTGTGTTTTAACAAGAACGGTAGCTATTACTAACATTGCTGGACCAACTGCAATTACAGGAACAACAACTTTAGCAGGTTGTGGTCTATCAAATGGAACCTATAATATAACAGGAGTAACAGGTGGAACCGCTGCTTACACATATAGTATAGATGGAGTTGGTACATCTAGCTTAACAACTGGTTTGTCAGCTGGAACACATACAATATTAGTAAGTGATAACAACAACTGCACATTTAGCACAACATTTAATATTAATACTGCTAACGGACCGACTTCTGCACCTGTCGTGACAACAAATGCTTCTTGTGGAACGGCAAACGGTACGGCTACAGTAACTACTGTAACTGGAGGTGTTCCAGCATATCAATATTCCTTTGATGGAGGAGCATTTGGATTAGGAAATACAATTTCGGGTCTAGCATCCGGCACACATACAGTTATTATTAGGGATGTGAATTCATGTACACTTGCTGTAACATATAATTTGTTAAATAATAGTGGACCAGCATTATCAGTTACAAATTCATTAAATATCAATTGTTTTGGAGGAAATACCGGTAGTTTAACAGTAACTCCAGTTGGTGGTACTGCTCCGTATACATTTACCTTAACTGCACCTACAGTAACAAATACAACAGGAAGTTTTACGGGATTGGTTGCAGGTGCTTACAATATAATAGTGAGTGACAATTCTGGTTGTACGGCAACTACCTCAGTTACTTTAACACAACCATCAGCTGTTACATTAACAGTTACATCTTTGCCTGTTAGTTGTTTTGGTAGTTCTACGGGAACAGTTTCTGCATCAGGTAGTGGAGGTTCAGGAACATTAACGTATTTATGGCCAGCGCTAGGTTCAAGTACGTTAGCCACAATAAATAATGTAGCCGCAGGAACATACACAGTTACACAAACAGATGGTAACGGATGTTCAATAAGTCAAAGTATCACTGTAACTCAGCCAACATCATTAACTTTAACATCAACATTAACGCCTGCTACTTGCGGAAACTCTAATGGTTCAGGTACAGTAACTGTTAGTGGAGGCACACCTGCATATTCATATAGTTGGAGTAATGGAGGAATATCATCCACTTTAATTTCAGCATCAGCTGGAACATATACAATAAACGTAACAGACTTTAGCGGTTGTGTTTTAACAAGAACTTTAGCTATTACGGACATAGCTGGACCAACTGCAATTACAGGAACAACAACTTTAGCAGGTTGCGGCTTATCCAATGGTACCTATAGTATTACAGGGATTACCGGAGGAACAGCTCCTTTTACTTTTAACGTTGATGGAGTTGCTACGTCAAGCATTACAAGTGGCTTATCAGCAGGCACACATACAGTAGCCGTTATTGATTTTAATGGTTGTACATTTAGTACAACTTTCATTATAGGAACAACTGTTGGACCAACAAATGCAACAGTGGTTACAACAAATGCCACTTGTGGAAATGCAAATGGTACAGCTACAGTAACTGCCGTCACTGGAGGTGTTACAGCATATCAATATTCCTTTGATGGAGGAGCATTTGTAAATGGATCAAGTATCTCTAGTCTTAGTGCAGGACCGCACTTTGTAACAATCCAAGATGCTAATTCTTGCACAGTAACTGTAACTTATAGCGTTTTAAATAATGGTAGTCCAACTGCAGCAATTATTAGCTCTACTAATACAAGTTGTTTTGCGGGAACTAATGGTGGATTTACTATAGCAGGGGCAGGAGGAAGCGGTGCTCCATTTACTTATACTTTAACTTCTCCTTTTCAAACAAACGGCACAGGAGTGTTTATTGGCTTACCTGCAAATACTTATACTATAATTACAAGCGATGATGCGAATTGTGCAACCACTACAACTGTTGCCATAACTCAACCACCAGTTGTAACCTTAACTACAACTTCTCTTCCAGCTTTATGTTTTGGAACAGCAACAGGCACGATTAACATTACAGGAGCAGGTGGAACAGGGGCTTATACTTATAGTTTAAATGGAGCTTCACCCCAAACTTCCTCATCATATACTTCAGTTGGATTTGGGATTTATAATATTGCCATTAAAGATGCTAATGGTTGCACGGCAACACAAACAGTGCAGGTTAATCAGCCTAGCGCATTGGCAATAGTTGTATCAACACAAAATGCAAATTGTACTGCTGCAAACGGTATTGCTTCTGCAACGGTTAGTGGTGGAACACCAATTTATACATACACATGGACCGGAGGAGGAGGAGCTGCAGCTGTTAGTAATCCAATGGTAAGTGGTGCCTACACGGTAACAGCAACTGATAATAATGGCTGTGTGATTTCAAGTCCTGCAGTAATTGGATTAACAACAGGAGGCACGGCCGCGATAACAGCCTCATCTAACATTACATGTAATGGATACAATAATGGTAGTTTAACAATAGGCATGACCGGAGGCGCAGCCCCATTTACTTATTTATGGTCTCCTAGCTCACAAACAGTAGCAACTGCAACAAGTTTAAGTCCAGGAACCTATTCATGTATAGTTACCGATTTCTATGGTTGTATAGCAACGGCTACTGCAACTATTATTCAACCGAATGTATTAAATATTACTACAAGTTCAAATAACGTAAAATGTTTTGGAGGATCTACAGGAACAATAACTGCAGCGGGAAGTGGAGGCACAGGGTCTTATAATTATTTATGGCCGACCTTGGCAAGCACTTTATCAACTGTTCCAAATGTTTCAATTGGTAATTATACATGTGTAATTACTGATGGTAATGGATGTACAATCTCACAAACTATTGCAGTTACGGAGCCAACTGCGATTAGTTTAACATCAAGTGTAACATCTGCAAATTGTAATCAGGCTAATGGATGTGCAACTATAACCGCAACAGGCGGAGCGCCAGGGGCATATACTTATACTTGGAGTTCTGGTTCTAATACAGCAGTTCAATGCGGTGTTTCAGCCGGTACACAAACTATTATAGTTCAGGATGCAAATAATTGCATTCAAACTTTAGCTGTTACTATACCAAATATTGCTGGTCCTATTATTAGTATTTCAAGTCAAACCAATGTTAGTTGTTTTGGTGGTAATAACGGAGTTGCTACCACAAGCGTATCTGGAGGTGTTGGTCCTTATACCTATTCATGGGGAAATGGAAGTAGTAATGCAATAGCAACTAATTTATCTAGTAACATATACACAGTGTCTGCTACAGATCAAGCTGGATGTGTTACCTCAACTTTTGTAACTATTTCACAACCAAGCGTATTAACGGTTACTATATTACCCACAAATCCTAAATGTTTTGGAGCTACTAATGGTTTTGGTATAGCTGCTGCGTTGGGAGGCACTCCGTCTTATACCTATTCATGGTCTGATGGGGGTACTGGTCCAACTAGTAATCAATTGGGAGCAAATAATTATAATTTGACAGTTACAGATGCAAACGGATGTATTGTTACTTCAAGTATGGCCTTAGTTAATCCCCCAGCTCTAGCAGCAAGTATTACCGCAACAAATGTTTCTTGTTTTGGTGCCTGTAATGGAATAGCGACAGCAACAAGCACAAATGCTATTGGTGGAGTTACATATTTTTGGATTGGAGGATCTAATCCAATTACGTCACAAACTGCTACTGCTTTGTGTGCAGGCACTTATACAATGTTTGCAACAGACCAAAATACTTGTACGGCAAGTTCTCAAGTAACAATTACAGAGCCACCCGTATTTACAGCAAGCATTTCTTCAACTGGAAGTATTACATGTAATGGAGGTAATAATGGATCTGCTGTTGTATCAGCAACTGGGGGCACTCCTACATATTCGTATACCTGGAGTGGAACAGCTTCGGCTAATGGCAATAGTGCAAATGCAAATTCATTAGTTGCAGGTTCTTATACGGTAACAATAACAGATGCTTTAGGATGCTTAACGACGGCTAACACCAATATTTTGCAACCAACTCCATTTGTTCCTATCTTAACATTCACCGACCCAAAATGTAATGGTGCTTTGGATGGAACGGCTAATATTGCTTACTCTGGAGGAGCAGGAACAACAACATTTTTATGGGAACCTGGATTACAACAGCCAGGAAATTCTGTCAATAATTTAGGAGCTGGCAGTCAATCTGTAACTATTACTTCAAATGGAACATGCACAACTTCACTTACTTTCACATTATCACAACCAGCGCTATTAACCGCAGCTGTCTCGGCAACTAATTCAACATGTAATCAATCTAATGGTCAAGCTTGCGCAGTTGTAGGTGGCGGAACTTCACCTTTGACTTATCAATGGAGTAATGGACCAACTACTTTATGTAACAACAACATTCCATCAGGTTCTTACAATTTTGTGGTGACTGATTTTAATGGTTGTACAGCTAACGGCGTTGGTTTAGTGAGTGATATTTCGGGACCGGTTGTATCAATAACCAGCCATACTGATGTTAGTTGTTTTGGTGGCTCAAATGGTGCTGCAACGGCTATTATTTCAGGTGGAGTTCCTACCTACACCGTTTTTTGGAGTAATGGAGCTACCACTCAAAATGTATCTAATTTAAATGTTGGAATAAAATCTATAACTGTTATAGATGCTTCTGGATGTATTGGAACAGCATCAGTGACTATTTTACAACCTTCTATTCTAACAAGTGCAATTGGAAGTTTTACAAATGTATCTTGTTCAGGTTTATCAGATGGTGGAGCTACCATATTTGTAAACGGAGGAACTTCGCCCTATACTTATTCTTGGACGCCAAGCGCGCAAACTAATTCCGTAATGCTTAATGTACCTGCAAATTCTTATAGTTGTTTAGTAACTGATAATAATGGATGTACCACTTCTTCATCCGTCTCCATTTTTGAACCACAGCCACTTCAAATATCTAATTTTACGGTAACAGATATTTCTTGTTTTGGAGGTTCTAATGGTCAAATATCTACGACCTTGGTTGGCGGAACGCCTGGTTATACCTATACATGGATTCCAAGTCAGCCAGGAAATAACGGAACAATTGGTGGCTTACCTGCTGGTGGATATTCGCTGACTGTTATAGATTCTCATGCATGCCCTGTGAATACGAGTTTTAACTTAATTCAACCAACTCAATTAGTTTCTTCGTACACATCTTCTCCTGCATCTTGCGGTGCGGCAAATGGTTCGGCAACTATAACTGTAACAGGAGGAACTCCAACTTATACAGTAAACTGGAATACATTTCCAACACAGCAGGGATTTGCAGCTAGTAACATCCCGGCAGGAACAAATTGGATTGCTAGTATTACTGATTCAAAAGGTTGTTTATTAAATCAATCTGTGACGGTATCAAATGCGTTACCTCTATCAATTACTGGATTTAATATTACGACGCCTAGTTGTTTTGGATTATCTAATGGAGCTATTTCTGTAAACTATGCTTCAGGCTCAGCGCCATACACTGTTTCTTGGTCAAATCCAATATCACAAACAACAACGTCTTCTGCCTTAACTCAAAGCGTATCTGGTGTTGCTTCAGGAAGTTATACTGCAACTTTAACAGATGGAAATGGATGTTCAGTTTCGTCCTCAACTGTTGTTACGCAACCACCAAATTTGGTATTACTATCAAGCCCAAATTCATCTATTTGTTTTGGTAATATTACACAATTATCAGCATCAGCAAGTGGTGGTTCAGGAGCTTATAGCTATACTTGGTCTCCAAATATAGGTATTGGTGCAGGGCCACACACGGTTAATCCAATTGGTATGACCATATATAGTGTTTCGGCAAGTGATGGTAATGGATGTTTGACTAATCCAAAAATTATTACAATTAATGTTACTCCTCCATTAAGCGTAATTGGCTCATCAGCAACTACATGCCACAGTGTAACAACTATCTTTACACCTACTATTACAAGTCCAGGAAATGGCGGTCCATACAATTATACTTGGAGTCCTATTGTGGGTAGTTTAAGTTCATTAATGGTAGCTGGTAATGCTCTTAATATTGCCACAACTAATACCTATGTCGTAGTTGTTGACGATGGTTGTTCTGTTCCTGCAACGGCTATTTTTACCTTAAATACAAATCCTGCACCAGCTGTAACTTTTACAGCTAATATGGTAGAGGCATGCGCGCCCGCTGTAATTGATTTTACAGCTACTCCTGGATCCCCTGGTGGATACACATATTATTGGTTAAGTGATAACAAAGATTTTATGGGAAATACTAATCCTATTTCTTATAATTATTTAAATACAGATACAACGTCTGTTACGTTAACTATAACTAACACACTTACAGGATGTTCTTCATCCTTAACGCAGACCAATTATATTATTATAAACAAGCAACCTATTGCTTCATTTTATGCGGATCCTCAAACAGTAAATATTTTAGACCCTAATTTCAATTTTATTAATACTTCTCAAGGAGCAACAAGTTATTATTGGCATTTTGGTGATCCTTCTGCAAATAATGGTTCTAATACTTCAATTGTCACAAATCCAAGTCATGCATATGCTTATGCAGGAACATACGATGTTAATTTAGTGGCTTCCACTATTAAAGGTTGTAAAGATACTGCAATGTTGAGGGTTGAAGTTACACCTGATTTTTCACTCTACATTCCTAATACATTTACCCCTGACGGAAATGGATTAAATGATGTTTTTCAACCTATAGGAGTGGGTATTGACGAAGAAAATTATCGTATGGATATTTATGATAGATGGGGTGAAACTATTTTTACAAGTGATGTTTTTCAAAAAGGATGGGATGGTTCTGTAAAAGGAGTATCTAAAATGGCAACACAAGGAGTTTATACTTATAGAATAATGGTTGTTGATTTGCAGGGTGGTAAGCATCCTTATGTAGGACATGTAACGGTTATTTTGAAAGATAATTGATAGGAAGTTGATAAAACAAAAAGTGCCGTTAAGAAATTAACGGCACTTTTTGTTTTATAAAATTGTATTTTAGTAGCAATGAAAAACATAGCCATATTTGCTTCCGGAGAAGGTACGAATGCTGAAAATTTATTTAATTATTTTAACAAAGATAAAAGAGTAAAAATCAAATTAGTTGTAACTAATTTAGACACAGCAGGAGTTGTTGCTAGGGCGGAGAAGTATAAAAAAAATGTGCAAATTATTAGCAAAACTGCCCTTAGTGAATATACAGCACAAATTATAGAATTTTTAGAAACAGAAAAAATTGATATTATTATTTTAGCTGGGTTCCTTTTAAAAATACCAGAAGCATTTGTTAAAGCATTTCCTAATAAAATTATAAATATTCATCCTGCATTATTACCTAAATATGGTGGAAAGGGTATGTATGGAATGAATATTCATAAAGCAGTGATTCAAAATAAAGAAACTAAAAGTGGAATAACTATTCATTATGTTAATGAAGAATATGACAAAGGAGAAATTATTTTACAAGTAACCTGTGAAATTAATAATGGCGATACTCCAGAAACATTAGCTTTAAAAGTTAGGAAATTAGAATTTGAATATTTTCCTAAGGCAATCGAAATGATTATTTAATTCATCGTTTCTCTTCTTTCCACCTATAATAGCAGTCCATAATACGATAATATAATTCATAGCCGTCATGATCAATAATAAAATCATTGCTCAAATAATAACAGTATTTTCTAAATCTTTCAAAATCAATAGTATCATCACCGGTCAATTTTCTTAATGTTTCAGCATTAAATTTTTTTGCTACTGCTTCCTGAATAAAAATAGCTTCAAAAATTTTGGCTAATTTACGTTGCTCTTTTCCTTTTTGACTAAACTGCATATATAAGGCAGAGATAGGGCTTTCCATCGCGTTAACAACATTTGTTTTTGAACCTTTAATAATACGTTTCATGTAATCTTTTTCGTAAGGTTTTAATTTAAAATCAGTTACAACCACTTGATTTAATTTATAGGTGGTTTCTTTCATAATTACTTTACATTCTTTATAAATGCCTTTGTAAAGTTTATTTGCAGCTATTTTTAGCCTCACAAATCCAACAAACGAAAATATTATGGAATCTTTTTCACCGGCAAAAACAGTAAATTTCCCATTGCCATCGCTCATCTGGCCTTGACCAGTTTGAGCATTAATGACATATACAAATGGCATTGGAGTAATGCTGTCAGACTCAGTAACCGTACCTTTAATTAAATTTTGACTAACTCCACTGTAAGTTACTAAAATAAATATAAAAGCCAATATGTAGCTTATTTTTTTCAATTGCACTTATTAAGATATATTTCAAATATATAGTAGATTAAATCAAATATATATACTTATTCACATTCAGTTAATAATTTAACCTTTTTTATGGAGATATAAACAGTAAATTTATATTTCTTAAATTATGGATAATTTTATTGTATCGGCTCGTAAGTATCGCCCTCAACACTTTAACACAGTTGTAGGTCAAAGCCATATTACTAATACATTAAAACAAGCTATAAAAAATGGTAAAATTGCTCAGGCTTATTTATTTTGTGGTCCTCGTGGCGTAGGTAAAACTACTTGTGCTCGTATTTTTGCTAAAACAATTAACTGTACAAATTTAACTTCAGATGGTGAGGCGTGTGATGCTTGCGAATCATGTTTATCATTTAATTCTGGCGCATCATTAAATGTGTACGAATTAGATGCTGCATCAAACAACTCGGTTGAAGATATTAGAAATTTAGTGGATCAAGTTCGCTATGCACCGCAGTTAGGCGATTATAAAGTATACGTAATTGATGAGGTTCACATGTTGTCGGCAGCAGCATTTAATGCATTTTTAAAAACATTAGAAGAACCGCCAAAACATGCTAAGTTTATTTTAGCAACTACCGAAAAACATAAAATTATACCTACCATTTTATCTCGTTGTCAAGTATTTAGTTTTAACAGAATTAAAGCCGAAGATATTTCTGAACAATTAGTTTATATTGCCAATACGGAACATATTACTTTTGAAGTAGAAGCTTTAAATATTATTGCTCAAAAAGCAGATGGTGGATTACGTGATGCCTGTTCTATTTTTGATCAAATGGTAACTTTTACAGGAAATCATTTAACGTACAAAGATGTTGTTGAAAATTTACATGTACTTGATTACGAATATTATTTTAAGTTAACGGATGCTGCAATAAATGGAAGGTTACCCGAAGTAATGGTTACTTTTGATGAAATTTTAAAGAAAGGATTTGATGGTCATAATTTTATTATTGGATTTGGCGAACATTTAAGAAATTTATTAGTTAGTAAAGATCAATTTACTGTTCAATTATTAGAAGTTAGCGAAGCTTTAAAGGAACGTTTTTCTAAACAAGCACTATTATGCGCCACAACTTTTTTATTAAAGGCTTTATCCATAATAAATAAGTGTGACATTCATTATAAATCAGCTAAAAATCAGCGATTACAGGTTGAGATGGCCTTAATGCAAATAAGTTATTTAACTGCCGGATCATTAGATGCGGAAAAAAAAAAGATGAGTTAGGAACAAATTTCGAATCCCAATCAGAACCAAAAGCATTAGAACAATCTCCTGCAGTTAAGTTTTCAGCACAACCCACAATTCAAACAAGTAGTAAACCAGTTGTTGGATTTACTGAATTAAAAATAAAATCACAATTCTTATTACAAGATAATATACAACGCAATCAAACAATTGCTGTTGAAACTGTTGTTGTAAATGAAGAGGTATCCTTTGTGGACATTGGTTTAACCTCTCAAAGAGCATCAGATGCTGTAAAACAATTTGCTGAAGAAAAAAATAAAAGTGGAAATAAGCAACTTTACGCAACTCTTACCTCTAGTAAAATTAGTTTAGTAGATAGTACTATTTTAATTGAATTAAATAATGAAGTGCAACGCGAAATGTTGATTGTTATTAAGCAAGATATGCTTGATGCTTTACGATCAATTCTTAGTAATAAAAATACTCAATTAGAAATAACAGTCTCAGAAATAGTTGGAGAAGTAAAAGTATATAAGCCAGCAGATAAATTTAAATTAATGGCAGAAAAAAATCCGGCTCTTTTGGAATTTAAAAAACGTTTTGATTTAGATATTGAGTATTAATTTTACGTCGTTTCACTGCTATCGTCGCGTCAGGCTTTTTGTTACATTCTTTTTGTAAAGTTACATAAAAAGTATTTTCATTACAGGTCTTAACGCAGTTAAATTTTAAATTCGAAAAATCATATTTATGATTACATGTAGGATGGATGCAAACGAAAATTTTTTTGCCTGCTTTTTGCAAAATATTGAAGTGACAACCCAATCCGGAGGATGCGCCCAAATTAAAATTATTTAGCTACAAATTATAGCAATCTTTAGCTATCAATTGTTGTAATTTTGAATTATAAAAAATTAGAAAGTGGCAAAAACAAAAACTTCTTATTTCTGTCAGAGTTGCGGTGCACAAGCCGCTAAGTGGGCAGGCAAATGCAATAGCTGTGGCGAATGGAATACCCTCGTAGAAGAAGTCATTCATAAAGAAAGTAAAAATGACCGTTTACAATTATTTTCAGCAAATAAAAATGAAAATAATCGCTCCAATCAATCTATTTTGTTGCAAGAGATTGGCACGGCAGAATACCCTCGTATTCCAGTTCCGGGCCAAGAATTAACTAGAGTTTTAGGCGGAGGAATTGTGCCAGGAAGTTTAGTATTGTTTGGCGGCGAACCAGGAATAGGTAAGTCAACATTAATGCTGCAGTTAGCCTTACGTTTAAAAAACTTACGAATTCTCTACGTAAGTGGCGAGGAAAGTGAGCAGCAAATAAAAAGGCGTGCCGAGAGAATTGGTGTAACAACCGAAAATTGTTTTATCCTTCAAGAAACCAATACTCAAAATATTTTCACGCAAATAGAAAAAGTGCAACCGCAATTAGTGGTCATCGATTCTATTCAAACAATTCATACTGGATATATTGACAGTAGTCCTGGAAGTGTGAGTCAAGTGCGAGAGTGCGCCGCTGAGTTTTTACGTTTTGCTAAAGAGACTAATGTGCCGGTATTTATGATTGGTCACATTACTAAAGAAGGAAGTTTAGCTGGACCAAAAGTATTAGAACATATGGTTGATACGGTGTTGCAATTTGAAGGCGATAGAAATCATATTTACCGTTTATTACGCGCTACTAAAAATCGTTTTGGAAGTACCAATGAAATGGGAATTTATGAAATGAATGGAGATGGTTTAAAAGAAGTTTTAAATCCTTCAGAAATTTTAATTACCAATAGAAACGAAGCAACGAGTGGAGTTGCTATTGCTGCTACTTTAGAGGGTAATCGGCCTTTATTAATTGAAACACAAGCTTTGGTGAGTACTGCCGCTTATGGCACGCCACAGCGCTCATCAACAGGATTTGATTTAAGACGATTGTCAATGTTATTAGCAGTTTTAGAAAAACGTTGTGGCTTTAGATTAGGCGCTAAAGATGTATTTATTAATATTGCTGGAGGATTAAAAGTGGAAGATCCAGGAATTGATTTAGCTTTGGTATGCGCCGTTTTATCAAGTAACGAAGATTTGCCTATTGCTCAAAATGTATGTTTTGCTGCTGAGGTAGGTTTAACTGGAGAAATAAGACCTGTAAACAGAATTGATCAACGTATTTCTGAGGCGCAAAAATTAGGTTTCGAGAAAATTTACATTTCTACTTATAATTTGAAGGGCTTAGATATTAGGAATTTTAAAATTGAAGTAATTGCTGTTACAAAAATGGAAGAATTATTTGCCAAATTATTTGGGTAAAATAAAATCGTAAAATAATTTATTAAATTTTAGTCCCTTGAAAATTTCAAGTATGAAATTCTAAAA
>JBILOV010000209.1:0-4262 GCA_044374335.1 Bacteroidia bacterium
AATTCACTAATTAAGAAAAAAACAAATGTATCTGCCCACATAGATAAAATTTTGATAGAAAATTATGCACCACCCTCTGTAATAATTGATAAAGATAATAATGCGCTATATTTTTCGGGTAATACAGGTCTATACTTAGAGCCACCAAGCGGAGAAGCCAGCCTCAATATTTTAGAAATGGCAAAAAAAGGATTGAAGATAGACTTGGCGGCATCTATAAAAAAAGCAAGAGCAAATAAAATAGAAATAGAAAAAACACATGTAGAAGTTAAAATTAATGATCACTATGAAACGATTAACTTAATAATTAAACCACTATTAACTAAAGAGACTGATTTAGGTGCTTTGATGGTTATTTTTGAAAAATCTGATGGTACTAAAAAAACTGATTCAAAACAAACAGTAAAACATAGCGAAAATCATATAGCAAATGTAAGTGAACTTGAAAAAGAACTCAAGATAGTTCGCGAACACCTTCAAACAGCTATTAACGAATTAGAAAATTCGAATGAAGACCTACAAACCACTAATGAAGAATATCAATCTACAAACGAAGAACTCCAAAGCAGTAATGAGGAATTAGAAACATCCAGAGAAGAACTGCAATCTGTTAATGAAGAATTAACTACAGTAAATACAGAACTATCTAATAAAATTGAAAAACTCTCGGAAACTAATGATGATTTAAATAACCTTTTATCCAGTATTGAATTAGCAACTGTATTTCTTGATAGAAATTTAAACGTAAAAAGATTTACCCCTGCTGCTACAAAAATATTTAATTTA
This sequence comes from Bacteroidia bacterium, assembly GCA_044374335.1. Taxonomy (GTDB): domain Bacteria; phylum Bacteroidota; class Bacteroidia; order B-17B0; family Aurantibacillaceae; genus UBA4416. The sequence goes on from JBILOV010000209.1 coordinate 787, forward strand.
ATACCAACCGATATTGATAGACCAGTTACACACTTATCGAGTAATATTAATTATAAAGCATTTGCTGATGATGTAAAAAATACACTAAAAACTTTGGCAGTAAAATCTGTTGATGTAGTAGCAAATGATAACACGTGGTATCACATGCGTATTCTACCATATAGAACAGCAGAAAATATAATAGAAGGGGTTTTGGTTACTTTTGTTGATATAACAGAACAAAAACATATAGCTGAAAAACTAAAAAAAACAAATGAACATTTAAATATCATTATAGAAAATTTAACAGCAGTGCCTTATAATTGCACAGCAGATGGTGAAATTAAAATTACATTTGTTGACGAAAGTTGCGAAAAAATTACAGGCTATAAACCCCAACACTTTACGAAAAAAAAATCATTTTGGCTTAGCCGAGTTCACCCAGATGATAAAAAGAAAATACAATCTGCCTTTGCAAACGTTGTAAAAAAAAGAAATTTAAGTTTTGTCTTTAACTGGAAATGTGCTGATGGAAAATATAAACCATTTATAAATTATATTAAATATGTAGCTTCCCAAAATAATCAACCAGCTTATATTGTTGGCGTTTGGCAAGAATTTAAAGAAAATAGTAAATTAATAAAATAAAAAAAATGATTAAAACAGATTCTGAAAAACATAATTTTTTGAAGTTACGTAAAGCTGCAGAAAATAAATTAATTAAAAATAAAACAGATTTAAAACCTGGAAAAGATTTAGAATTAGGGCTTTACAAAATTGAGTTAGAATTGCAAAATGAGGAACTGTTGGCAACTCAACAAAATTTAATAGCATCTGTTAATGAATATGCCGAACTTTTTGAATATGCACCGATAGGTTACTTTATTTTAGATATAAACGGGGTTATTTTAAAAGTTAATGAAACAGGCTGTAAACAATTAGGAGTAAGTAAATCAAAATTATTAAATAAATACTTTACTACATTTATAAAACACAAATCCTGCCAAGATCGTTTTTATTTATACAAAAACTTAACCATTGGATCAGGAAAAAAACAACAAATGGAATGTAAATTAATTAGTCAAAACGGAACTCCTTTTTTTGGATTAGTTAAAAGCACAAGGATATTAGATGAACATAAAAATTTCAAATTTTTATTATGCACTATTGTAGATATATCAGTACAAAAAAAGCATGAAGAATTACTTGAAATTGCATTAAAAAAAGAAATAAAATTAAATGAATTAAAATCACAATTTATTTCAATAGCCTCTCATGAATTTAGAACACCTTTATCAACCATATTAACATCAGTTGAACTAATTGAAAGGTATAATAAACAAGAAGATGAAGAAAAAAAAGAAAAACATTTTTATAAAGTCAAGACGTCCATAAACAGAATTAAAGAAATTTTAGTTGATTTTTTATCAGCAGATCAAATACAAAAAGGAAATAAAAAAAATAATCCTAAAATATTTAATTTGATTGATTTTATGGATAGCGTTATAGATGAAACCAAAACATTTGATGGAATGCACACGGTAAAATATACACATAAAAGTGAAAATCAAAATGTTTTTTTAGATGAAACGTTATTAAAAACATGCGTAAGCAATATTATTATAAATGCATATAAATACTCACCAAATGGAGGAAATATTAACATAAAAACGGAACAAAAAAAATCCGGAAGTATTACTATTGAAATAACTGATGAAGGAATAGGAATACCAAAAATTAATGAATCAAATATATTTGAACAATTTTTTAGAGGCAAAAATACATCCAAAATCCCGGGAACTGGATTAGGTTTAAGTATTAGTAAAAAATTAGTAAACTTAATGGGAGGAGAAATATCCTTTAAAAGTAAAGAAAATGTAGGGACAACGTTTACCGTAAAATTTGAAACTAGGATAGCACCTAAAAGAGAAAAAAAACTGTAAAATAAAAACCTCTATTTAAAATTACTTTTGCTATTAAACTTAATGTTTTGTATTTCTTTGTCAAGTTGCTGAACAGTTTCAAAAAGGTTTTGAGTAAATAATTTAATTTTTGATTTTTCGAAGTCTGCCTTATCCAGTTCATTTACTATAATTGTAACACGGTAGGTAGCAATTGTGTATAGCTTTTCAATTTTTACATTATATGGTTTAAGCACAACTCTATGTTTTCCAAAAACCAATTTACCTAAATTTTGATGAGCCAACTTTGCTTTCTCCAAATTTTTAGTAATATTTATAGCCTTGTTTTTTATTTCATAATTAGAAATACTATCTGCATTCATAATTATATAACTATCTTTTATAATACGATTATGATATACGTCTATTGAATCTTTTATAGATTGAGCTGTACGAGCTAACAAGGATTCCATTAAATTTGAATTAACCATTTGAATTCCGCATTCGGGACAAACATCTAATGAGACACTCATTTTATCTTTATGAAGTGGACATGAATATTCTGAGCATAAATTAGGATTATAGTCAGGAGGAGGAATATCTGACTTATTATTACAGGAATTAAATAATATAGTACTGATATATAAAACAACTAAATGCAATCTTAATAAATGCTTCATAATAAATATTGATTTATATAAATTACAAAATAAATATAACAACGATTTAAATAAAATTAAATAACACTTATATACATGTGATATAAAACACTATTAATAGCTTATCAATTATTATATAAATAAAACATTAATAATAATCATTTAAGGTTATAGCTAACCTCATTTATTAAAGCATGTAAATAAAATAATTTTGTATCGTAAAAATTGTTTAACCATAAAACTAAAAAACATGTCATTATTAGTAAAAAAGAACGGAAGTACATTCCCAAATTTAGTAAGTGAATTATTTAACACTGATGTAGTATTAAGACCAAATCTATTTGATTTAAGCAGCAGCTTATTAAACGGATTAAATCCCAATTTACCGTCTACAAATATTAGTGAAGATGAAAAATCATTTAAAATAGAGTTAGCTGCACCTGGCTTAGAGAGAAAGGATTTTAAAGTTGAAACACAAGATGGGACATTAACCATTAGTTCGGAAAAAGAAAAAGAAAGTAAAGAAGAAAAAGAAAATTATAGACGAAGGGAATTTTCGTATAGCAGCTTTAGTCGATCATTTCAATTGCCAGAAAACTCTCTTCCAGAAAAAATTGAAGCAAAATACGAAGAAGGTATTCTTAGATTAACACTTCCAAAAAAAGAGACAACAGAAACTAAGCATAGAAAAGAAATTAAAGTTTCATAAAGAATAAAAAATAAAAAATAAAAAAACCTGCCCCAACAAGGCAGGTTTTTTTTATAATTAGTAAACCCTAAATAGTAAATAGAATTAAAAGTATATCTCCATATTTCTAATTCTAATAAATAATACAACGTATTAAAAAATAATCACTTTGTTTTAAATCATTATAAAAACAAAAACGTATCATTTATATAAAGTATAAGTAAACTTAATTTAGTATTAAATAAAAAC
>JBILOV010000187.1:0-4729 GCA_044374335.1 Bacteroidia bacterium
CCATGTGCGATATGTTTTTTTGTGCTTCTAATAAATCAATTACCGGTGCGCTAGTTGCAGGGTTCATTTCACGACTATGGGCATCTTTTAATCCTAATACATTTCTTGCAAATTCAATTACGGCACATTGCATTCCTAAACAAATTCCTAAAAAAGGAATATTATTTTCGCGAGCAAATTTAATAGCAGAAATTTTTCCTTCAATACCTCTATTACCAAAACCTGGAGCTACTAAAATTCCTTTTAAGTCTTTTAGTTTTTCTGAAACATTTTCGTCTGTCAAGCTTTCGCTATGAATCCATTCAACGTTAACCTTACAATCATTTACGGCGCCTGCGTGAATAAAGGCTTCAGCAATTGATTTGTATGAATCTTTTAATTCTACATATTTCCCCACTAATCCAATAGTGGTTGTTTTTGTAGGATTATGAAATTTATTTAAAAATTGTTTCCATTTTTCTAAATGAATTTCAGTAGTCGTATTTATGTTTAATTTTTTTAAAACAATTTCATCTAACTTTTCTTTTTCCATTAATAATGGAACTTCATAAATAGTTGAGGCATCTAACGCTTCAATAACTGCATCTGGAGAAACGTTACAAAACAAAGCAATTTTTCTTCTGATATCATTACTGATAGCATGTTCTGAGCGACAAACTAAAATATCAGGTTGAACTCCATATTCTAATAATAATTTAACCGAGTGTTGCGTTGGCTTTGTTTTTAATTCGCCCGATGTTGCTAAATATGGTAATAATGTTAAATGAATAACAGTACAATCATCTCCTAATTCCCATTTTAATTGACGCACAGCTTCAATGTATGGAAGAGATTCAATATCACCTACTGTCCCACCAATTTCAGTAATTACAAATTGATACTGTCCAGTTTTCCCTAATAGTTTAATACGATTTTTAATTTCATCTGTAATATGAGGAATAACTTGCACTGTTTTTCCTAAATAATCACCTTTACGTTCCTTATCAATTACTGCCTGATAAATACGACCAGTTGTTACATTATTAGCTTGAGAAGTAGCCACGTTTAAAAAACGTTCGTAATGCCCCAAATCCAAATCAGTTTCAGCGCCATCATCCGTTACATAACATTCGCCATGTTCGTAGGGGTTTAATGTTCCTGGATCGATATTGATATATGGATCTAATTTTTGAATGGTTACAGTATAACCTCTAGCTTGTAATAATTTTGCTAAGGATGCTGCAATAATTCCTTTTCCGAGTGAAGATGTTACACCACCTGTAACAAAGATATATTTAGTGTTTATTGACATACAGTTTTTATGAACTGTATGTAAAGGTAGGCTATTTTTTTGGAATAGATTAAGTGTTTTTTACACTATTTTTTTTTTGAGCCTTTTTAAAATTTATTTACTATTTCTAACATATATTTTTTGCTTTAAATACACGTTTAGTTCCTTATAGTAATTGAAAGAAATGTAATTACTTTTATTTAGTTCTTGCTGCTGAATCTAAAAAAATCGTAACGAAAGATTAACCATATTGACTCTTTACCGAAACTTACTTAAAATAATATAAAACAAAAAACCCCCAAGCAAAGCCTGAGGGTTTAAAGTTAATTAGTTTCCTAATTATTTTCCTTTGTTAACGTTAGTTGCTAACTCAGTTCCAGCTTTAAATTTAACTACTTTTTTAGCAGCAATTTTAATTTCTTTTCCTGTTTGAGGATTACGACCTAAACGTGCAGCACGTTTAGCTACTGAAAAAGAACCAAATCCTACTAAAGATAAACGATCTCCTTTTTTTAATGCTTTGCTGATTGCTTCGATACAAGCATCTAATGCGCGACCTGAGTCAGCTTTAGTTAATTTTGATCCGTTTGCGATTGCTTCGATTAATTCTGCTTTGTTCATGTTGTTTGTTTTTAAGGGTTAAACTTTATAAATTAATTACACTACAAATGTATACGCTAATCCTTACTTGTCAAGTGTTTTATAAAAAAAGTAGTGGTTTTGTTAATAAAATGGCACTTTGTTAATAAATATGCCCTACAACTCCCTTATAATGGGCATTTTGATTTAATAAAAAGTGTAAAACGCTATTTAATAGCACTTTTAGGACTTGTATAGGTGTTGTATAGCGCTAATAAAGACTTTAGTATATATCTTTATTTAATTTACAGTATATCTTTTCTAAAAAACAGTCACACTAATTACAATTTTTCATTTCTCACTTTTAGCGAAGTGCAAATAGAATACTATTAAATAAATTTAAAATCAGATTCGATTTTAAACCCACGTAAAAATTCCTCCACTAACATTCTTTTCTTTCCGGCCATCTGCAATTCTTTTATATAGATATAACCATTAGCACATGCAACTTTTAAAAATGTTTTACCATCACTCAATACTGAGCCTGAATTATATGAATGATTTACTTCTTCCATTTCTGAAATAAAAATTTTTACACCAAGTGCTTGATTGTGCTTATCAATAAATTCGGTAAATGCAGAAGGGTAAGGAGAAAGCCCTCTTATTAAATTATATACTTTTTCAACAGAATTATTCCAATTTATTTTACAAGTGTCTTTAAACAATTTTGGTGCGTGTATACTTTGTGTATCGTCCTGTGGTTTTAATTGATAATCACCACTTTCAATTGCTTGCACAGATTTTAAAATAACCTCTGCGCCTACTTGCATTAAAGTATCGTGCATTTCGCCAGCTGTGGCTGTTTTACTTATGGCCACTTTTTCTTGAAACAATATATTACCAGTATCAATGTCGTGTTTTAATTTAAAACTAGTAACACCGCTTTCAGTTTCTCCATTTATAATTGCCCAATTTATTGGAGCTGCTCCTCTATATTTAGGCAATAAAGAACCATGCAAATTATAAGTGCCAAGAGGTGGCATATTCCAAACTACTTCTGGTAACATTCTAAAAGCAACTACAATTTGCAAATCAGCTTTTAATGCTTTTAGCTCATTAATAAAAGATTCATCTTTTAATTTTTCAGGTTGTAAAATAGTCAAGCCTTTATCTAAGGCATATTTTTTTACTGCCGATTGCTGTATCTGTTGTCCGCGACCTGCGGGTTTATCAGGCACAGTAACAACAGCTACAACATCATAATTATTTTGTAGTAGTATATCTAAACTAGCAACCGCAAACTCGGGCGTACCCATAAAAACAATCTTCATTCCCATTTCCTTAGAATATATTTTTTGGTAAAGTTAAAATCTTAAATTTGTTTATTATACAATGAATAAAAATATCTCAAAATATCTTTTAATTCTTTTAGGGCCTTTAGCGGCTGTTTGTATTTGGTTATTTACCAATTTAAATCCTACAAATACAAATGTATCCTTAATGGCAGGCATTGCCGTCTGGATGAGTTTGTGGTGGTTTACCGAAGCAGTTCATTTAGCGGTAACTGCTCTTATTCCTTTTTTGTTAATGCCACTGCTAGGCATTGCGGATACCAAATCGGTAGCGCAACAATATACAGATAGTATCATCTTTTTATTTATTGGCGGATTTATGCTCGCCTTTGCCATCGAAAAATGGCATTTACACAAACGCATAGCTATTAAAATATTATCAATTGTAGGCACCAAACCGCATCATATTTTGTTAGGGGTAATGTTATCTGCATATTTAATTAGTAATTGGATTTCCAATACCGCCACCACCATGATGTTGTTTGGAGCAGTGATGGCTTTAATTAGTGAAACGGATGAATTTATACATGGCGAAAAAAGTAAAGGGCGTTTTGCTGCTGCCATTTTATTAGGTCTAGCATTTGCAGCTACAATTGGCGGTATGGCAACACCAGTTGGCACACCGCCTAATATGTATTTTTTCAAAGCATACAAAGAAGCCTTTCCTACTTTAAACGATTTAAATTTTTTAAAATGGGCGTCCATTGGTTTTCCTTTATCAGCATTGTTTTTAATAGCAACCTATTTTGTGTTACGTTTTTATTACCTGCGTAAAAAAGTAACTATTACCAAAATAGGAAATCATCATTTTAAAAACAACTATACACTACTTGGTAAATTTTCGTACGAAGAAAAATGGATTACTTTTATTTTTGTATCATGCATGTTGTTATGGTTTACGCGTTCTGATATTGCCTTTGAAACTTTTACCTACAAAGGCTGGAATCACTTGTTTACAAATCCTAAATTAGTTGATGATGCCTCTGTTGCAATTTTAGCTGCTCTGCTCCTATTCTTAATTCCTAGTAAACAAAACAAGGGTGAAGCACTATTAGAATGGGAAGATGCTAAAAAAATTAGATATGATATTATATTAATGTTTGGTAGTGGTTTTGCATTAGCTTATGGCTTTGACGTATCCGGACTAAGTGATTGGTTAGCTCAATGCCTAACTGCTTTAAAAGGAGTTCACATCATTTTTATTATTTTAGGTATTTGTGTAATTGTAACCATAATTAGTGAGTTTGCCTCTAACATTGCTAGTATTCAATTAGCTATACCTGTTATGATTGCCTTACAAAAAGATTTAGATTTACCACCATTGTTATTAATGATTCCAGCAACGTTTGCTGCATCATTGGGTTTTATGTTGCCTGTAGCCACGGCAGCAAACACTATCGTGTTTGGTACAAAGCGTATTGATATTAAAGATATGTTTAAAGTAGGCTTAGTATTAGATATTATTGGCATTCTGTTAATAACCATATTTTGCTATATATTTTTGAGATAAAATAATTTTGGCAAGCTC